>JAPULJ010000494.1 GCA_027295145.1 Alphaproteobacteria bacterium
TCGAGATCACCCATACCTCGAACGACTCTCTCAGCTTTACCGAGCTGTCGGGCAATGTCATTGCCCAGCTGAACGTGACCGATACAGGCAACAGCCTGTCTTCGGCAAATGTCGGCGGCGCCGCTGGCGGCGGCGGCAACGGCACGGCCAACGTGAGCGGCGACACCCTTACGGTCACCAGCGCGAGCGGCGCCGAAGGGCTCAAGCTGCTGTACACCGGCGGCGTCGACGTTAGCAGTGTCACAGTCAACTTTACCACGGGCTTCGCCAACAACCTGTTTTTCGAGCTCGACAAGATGCTCGATCCGACTAGCGGGCTGATCAATGCCGCCCTCGACACACTATCCGGGCAAAACACGATCAGCGAGGGCCGGGTCAGCGATATGTTGGCGCGACTGGAGTTGCAAAGGCAGAGTCTACTCGCCCGCTTCATCAGACTAGAGACGGTGCTGGCTTCGGCGAAAAACCTGCAGGCCAGTCTCGCGCAGTCGATCGATGCCATGTTCGCGAGCCAGGGACGTTAATTTGTTTGTTATCCAGCAGCATACGCCAAGGGGTTAGGGGAATGGATAAAGAGGTTTATCAGAAGTATTTGGCGCAGCAGATCATGTTGGCTTCGCCCGCAAAGCTCGTGAGCATGCTCTACGAGCGCGCGATTACATTGCTCCACCAAACCATCAATGCTATCGAAGCCGGTGATATCGAGCAACGCTGGCGGACGAATGCCAAGGCAACCGAGGTCATCTACCATCTCTGGGATACTCTCGATCGGGAGCGCGGCGGTGAAATCGCGGAAAATCTGAACCGGCTGTATGGCTTTATGATGATGCGGTTGACCATGGTCGATGTGGAGAACGATGCGCAGGCTGCCCGCGACGTAATTGGCCTACTTGAGCCCCTGCAACGGTCGTGGCACGAAGTCTCTGAAAGGGCCGAGCAGAAAACCGAAAGCGACGATATTTCCGACAACTTGACGCCTAGCAAGATAACGATTTCGGCGTAAAGCGTCTAATCAGCGAGAGGATTGAAATCGTGATCTGGGAGGTGCAGGCCTGTGACAGTCAGGAGAGCACGGATGATGCCCAGGTGGCGCTCGTCGTTATGCTGTACGACAAGGCAATTTCTTGCTTGAAAGCCGCAGTGCAGGCCCTGCACGGCAAGAGAATCGAGGCGCGCTGGCAAGAGAATCGCCAGGCGCAAGATATTATCAACCACCTGTTTACGATGCTGGACCTGGACAAGGGCGGCGAGATGGCAAGCAATCTCGAAGCCCTCTACACCTATATGCTCCTTCGACTGCCCGACGTGGACATCAAGAATGAGGCGCGCCCGGCCGAAGAGGTGATCGAGCTTCTCGAGCCCTTGCGGGCGTCATGGAAAGAGCTCGCCCGGAATCGAGCCGCTTTGAAGATTGATCTGCCGACCCCTGGCGCGATCGCCGGCGAAGCAAAGGTACGGCCCCCCGCCGCCTGAGAAGCAAGTCCCTCGTCATACCAGATCGACCCTTCGGCTGCGAGTTCTCGGCTATGCCTTGATATCGACGCTGTGGAGTGTCTCGCTAGGAGATGTCGACTTACTATTGTTGCCAGCTTCGTATAACGAAGGCCGATTGACCGCCTTGGTCTGCCCCGTCTCTTGGGTCAGTGTCCGATCTTCGGCCTGGGAAGGCTCGATAGGCTGTACTCGGGAGCTCGACTGCAAAACCCGCGCACCCGATGACAATTGGCCCGCCGCGGCCGGCACAGCACGGGAAAGAAACTCCTGCTGTGCCATATTCGCGAGATAATCGGCTGTGCCGATGGTTACCGGCCTTTCGAGGAGGTCGGTCCTCATGTCGCTCAAAATGCTTTTTCCCGACGTCAGATTTCTCTGAGCGGTCCGGAAACTCGCCGCGGCGCCATCGACCGAACCTTGGAGTGCCGAAAGCCCATCGATCGCGCTGGTTACGTTGGTCAGGGCAAGGCCGGCGCCTGCGGAACTGGCGATCGTGTCCGAAGCCAAGCTTGAATTCAAACCGGAGATCGTCGCGGCGGATAGTGTCACCGTGATACTGTCTTGG
The DNA here is from genome assembly GCA_027295145.1 of Alphaproteobacteria bacterium. Taxonomy (GTDB): domain Bacteria; phylum Pseudomonadota; class Alphaproteobacteria; order JAPULJ01; family JAPULJ01; genus JAPULJ01. Next base: position 2,060 of record JAPULJ010000494.1, read on the forward strand.
CTGGCGTTGCCACTGCCCACTTTGAAGGCCAGCGACACACCTTCCAGGACCTTGATATCGTTGAATACGGTTCGATCCGCGATGAGATCGACCTCCGAGCGCAGCGTCTCGAATTCGGCGTTCGCAATGGCCCGATCTACACGCGACATCGGCGCAGTCGTGCTGGATGCCGATGTGGCAAGCGCCTTCATCCGAACAAGGGCGTCGCTGATCTCGTCAAGGCCGGTATCTGCGACCTGAAGCAGGGATGCACCCTCTCCGACATTTCGGTTGGCGCCGATCAGCGCGCCGATTTCGGCGGCCTCCGTCGTTCCGACAGCAACCGAGAAAGGGTCGCTGGCGCGGGAAGAAACTCTTGCGACGGGCATCTGTGTCCCGGAATCGGCGGGAATCTGAGTATTCGAGCGCGGGCCGGGCAGTGCAGTCGGTGCGACCAGGGCAGAAAGCGAACTGAGCATATCCAAATACTCCAAAGTAACTTCTTTAAATGCCAATTTTATTCTTTGAATCATCCCATATATTTATGAATATTCTAATAATTACTATAGTATATTATAGTATTATTAGTAATAATATTGAATAGATGTTTTTATATATTTCTGAATACTTATCGAAAAATTTTAACTGCTTCAATCGAGAAATTTGGCCAAATGCGCGGCATCCCTGCGCCCATTGACCCGGCAAATCTGCCCCCTACCCGGCACAAATTTCCGGCGCAGGCAGAAAATTCTTCCAGCGATGGAAAACAATGACCGAAGAGGATCGATACTGCTCGTCTATTTCGACGTAATATCAATCTCTTACCGGGGGTATTCAAGTTTGGCACGCCGGTTGCTCTGTGTATTCCACGAATGAATTTTGGCATTTGGTTCGATGATCCCGTGCAAATCCGCACTCGGTCACCGAAACAAACCGAAACAGGCGAGAGAGACCGACAATGGCCCTGGCAGCATCCTATAGACACATGAGTGGCTTCACGCCGACGCGCCCGGATCACGATACGGCCACGCTGTACGATTTGGTGATATCGGCGCTTGGCGATGCGGTCGAGGCCATCGACCGGGACGAAATCGAAGGCCGCTGCCGTGCGGTCTACCGGGCGACGGACGCCATCACCACGCTGTATCTGCGGCTCGACGTCAAGCAATTCGGCGAACTTACCGACGATTTGGCCGACCTTTACGGCCACATCCTGGGCTGCTTGGTCGGGATCAATTTTTATAACGATCCCAGGATCGCACAGGATGCCATCGAACTGCTTCATTCGCTGAAAGAGAAACGCTCAGCGGCAATTGGCATGGTATCTGCATGCGTTCCCGCCAACGCACCCACCCATGTGATCGACGGCACGAGGCCGACGCAAAACACGTAACCGAGCAACCGTAATCAGGATTTAGGACGGCAACCAGGATGGAAGCCCTACCGATATTGCCAGTAAAGGCCGGTCACCAGACCGCAGAGGCACAAAGCCCGCGCGGTCTAGGTGACATCTTCTCGACGCTGCTGTTGGAGGCAACGACCCGCCTCGACGCGCGTCCGGCCGATCTGGCTTTCTTCGAGTCTCGCGGAACCCACCGCGAGCCGACGCCCAGGGTAAGCGCTGCCGAAACCATTTCATCCGCCGACAACAGAGACTGGCGGGACGATACCCGCGCCCGCGGCGCCGAGTACAGCGCCCCTGCAGCACGGGACCCTATCGAGCGGATCGAACCCGTCGAAGCCGACACCGCGACAATCGACGACGACGAAATCGCCGGCCGGGCGCCGGACGAAGCCGATGAGCCCCGCGCCCCGGCCGCCGACGAGACCTCCGAGCCGGCCAGTGACGAAACCGGCGGCACCGCCGAGGCCGAGGCCCCTGCCCCGCTCGCACAAGACGAGAACGACCCGGCCCCCGAAGAGATCGCGGCGCCTGCCAACCTGCCGGTACAGGCTCAGACGGTGGCCGCGGCGGCCGCCCAGGCCGCGGCTCAAGCGTTTGGTCCGGGCAACGCCGCCCTTGCAGCGCTGGCGCGGGCCGCCGCAACGTCTCAGGTTCCGTCACATGCCGCCCCGCAAGCGACAGCCGCC
>JAPULJ010000495.1 GCA_027295145.1 Alphaproteobacteria bacterium
GCCGGTTCCGCACCGCTGTCATGAATCGCTTGCAACAATGGCGGCATCTCTTCCGGCGGCGCGCCGAACCTGGCCGACAAGTCCTCCATTGCCGACTCGTGATGGACGGCCATGCGAGCGAAAATAACGGACCGGGACGGCTCGATCTCGGGGAGAAGCTGTGACAGGGCGCTGAGATGATCAACCACAAAATGCCGTACTCCGTATTTCTTCTGTGCCGTTGCCGCTGCTCCTCGAATGCGGACCGGCGTCATGAAATACTTCTTCGTGTCGGGAGCGATGCTGTCAACCAGCTCAATCTCCGGCAACGACGCGCAGTCAAAATGACCGACGCCCGAGTCGACCAGCAGATTGAGGACGATCGGGTCGGGATTCGCCTTAACGGCGTACAACACGCGGCCCGGAAATCCCTCGAGAAACTCTGTCGCGATCTCACGATAGACGTGTGGGAAAATACAGTAGACCGGATTTTCGGGGCGCTCCGCGCGAAGAAGGCTTCCGACGTCGGCAAATTCTTCGATCGCATTAGTCATTCGTCTACCTGCTAACTTCGCATCAATGATCCGCTTGGGTCATAGGGCGGTTCCGGGATGATTCTGGCCGGTCTTCGTTCATCCACGATATGTACCGAAAACTCTTCGTTGGATGCGTTCAGAAACTCTGTTTTGACGTAGGCCAGTGCCAAACTTTTTTCAACGGTATGACCGTAAGCACCTGAGGTTACGTAGCCCGCATAATCGTCTTTGTGCCAGATCGGTTCGTATCCCCAGGCATCGGCATCCTTCGAATCTATTTCAAGCGCAACCAGCTTGTGCTCAGGTGTTGATTCACGATCTTTTAGGGCTGCCTCGCGGCCAATGAAATCGTCTTTGTCATAGTTGATGAATCGATCAAAGCCACACATGGTCGGCGTATAGTCAGGAGTGAACTCGCGGGACCAAATGCCGAAACTTTTTTCCATTCCAAGCGATAACAACGCGCGTATTCCAAAAGGCCTAATGCCGTAGTCGCCGCCGACGTCGATCAACGTATCGTAAAGCGCATGTGCATAAATGTTCGGCACGTAGAATTCGTAGCCCAGCTCGCCTGTAAAGGAAAGCCGCGCGACCTGGCACGGCGCGATACCGACATCCATGTTGCGTACAGCCATGAATGGCATTGACTCGTTATCTACATCACCGGACGCGACCCGGCCCATCAATTCACGAGAACGAGGACCGGCGATGGCGATGGCGGTCAACTCATCCGAGCGATTGACGATTCGAACATCTTTGCCGACCGACTGTTGCTCGAACCACAACATATGAAATTCCTGCAGGTATCCGGAGCCGATGATCATGAATTTGTCTTCGGCGAGCCGCATGATCGTCACATCACCTTTCAAGTGCCCGGATGGCAGGAGTAACGGGCCCATACGTATGCGGCCGAGGTCCGGCAATCGGCCCGCGGACAGGTAATCCATAAAGCTTACGGCATCAGGGCCGGATATCTCGTACTTGGCAAATGAAGTGCCATCCAATATGCCTACGCCGTCTCTAACCGCGCGACATTCCTCGCCCACAGGTTGGTGAGAATTCGATCGTCGAAAGCTCGGAATCTCTATCGGTTCAGTACCCTCCGCTGCAAACCAGAGCGGCATCTCGAGGCCATAAGACGAGCCAAATACGGCGTTCGCCTCTTGTAGACGATCGTAAAAAGCGGCCACTTTATTTGGTCGTGCCGCCGGCCACTCTTCATTCGGACACAAAAGCGTAAACCGGTGCTCGTAAAATTCCTTCGCCTTCTCAATTGTGAATGACTTGGTCGCAAATGAGCCGAAGCGATTGACATCCATTGCGAACACATCGCCTTCCGATTCGCCATCAATCATCCACTGCGACAAGGCCAGTGCGACCCCACTGCCCTGACTGAACCCCGCCATCACTCCACAACAGGACCAGTAATTTTGAACGCCGCGGACCGGTCCCATCAGCGGATTACCATCGGGAGCGAAGGTAAATGGCCCATTAACAATGCGCCGAATGCCGGCATCGGCCAATGATGGAAATCTCTCAAAGCCCTGCATGAGCGCGCTTTCAATATCATCCAGACGCGGCTCCAGCAGATCGGATTCACCGTAGTCCCACGGTGTGCCGTTCAGCGACCAAGGCGTAGAGCCCTTCTCGTAGACTCCGAGGAGGACCCCGTTCTGCTCTTGTCGCAGATACATCTCTCCATCGAGATCGAGAATCAACGGTAACTCGCCGTCAAATTCAGCTACCTCGTCCAGATCTCCTGTTAGAAGGTAGTGATGTTCCATCGGGATGATCGGCACATCGACACCGGCCATTGCGCCAACTTCGCGTGCCCATAATCCAGCGGCATTGACAACGTGTTCGCAGTGAATGTTTCCCTTGTCGGTTACTACCGTCCATGTGCCGTCGGGCTTGTGTACGAGGTCCTCGACCATGGTGTTCACGTAGACTTCGGCACCGCCTTTGCGAGCGCATTTGGCCAGGGCATGAGTCGAACCGTAGGGATCAAGGTTTCCCTCCTCCGCAATGTACAGGCCGCCGATTACGTCCTTCGTCTCCATGATCGGGCAGAGTTTTTTGATTTCCTCGGGCCCGAGCAGATGACCCTCGATGCCGAAAACCTGTTGGCGTGCCTGCTCGTAGCGTAGTGCTTCCCAACGCTCCGGAGTGGCCGCGATACTGATCCCACCGGTCATATGCATGCCGATGTCCTGGCCACTGATTTCCTCGACTTCCTTATAGATAGAGATTCCATAGGCCTGCAATCGCGCAACGTTGGGGTCGCTGTTCATCGCATGAAATCCACCGGCTGCATGCCAGGTAGATCCGGCTGTCAGTTGCTTGCGTTCAACCAGAACGACATCTGACCAACCCAGTTTGGTCAAATGATAGAGCACCGCGGTACCGACAATACCGCCGCCAATGACCACTACTCGGGTATGTTCTTTCATAATTCGGGCGCTATACAATATACACCGCTATTTTACTCTGAATTCAAAGAGACCGAAATAGCGTATTGGAAATTAACCCAGATCCCGGAGCCTGACCCATTTAGTGGTACTTCGTCAACTACTGTAGCGCTTGACCAAGGTCGCGTATCGATTATACATTATAGAATCATGTTTGGCGCGAAACTCAATTCCAACCATAGTCTTCATCAATCAGGCGGTACAGTTGCTGATTGTAAGGCTCAAAGAAGTCGGTCAATATTCTGCGCGTAGTATCATCCATCTCGGGATAATCCCTGGGTTTCTCCAGGACGTTACTGGCCCCGGCATCCCAACTGCGCCGCAGTTGAGACGTTGCCTGGAACTCAAACG
>JAPULJ010000496.1 GCA_027295145.1 Alphaproteobacteria bacterium
GGATGTCGGTCTTCCAGGCGAGCAGCTGTCGCCGGAAATATTCGCGCATCGTGGGATCCATAAATTCCTGACCGTTCGCGGGATCGTAGTCCGGCGTCAGAATCGGCAGCGCTTTCTTCATCGTTCCCCCGGGACGGTTAAGAACGGCGGGGAAGATATGGATATGAAACGGCGGGAGCAAGACCGCGCAAAACATTCGTTTCGATTGCGACTTTGCATGAACACAATGATTGCTCATATCTCCACGGATAGTTTGGCGAGTTCGACTTTGGCGCGAAGTTCGATTTCATCCAGAACCTCCCCAAGCCGATCATCGATAGCGCTAGAACGCTCGTCGCTCACCAAACGCAAGAGATCTTCGAGCCGATTGCGGGGGACAAACCCGGTCAGCAAGCCGATGCGAATGTCATCGAGACGCTCGAGCATTGCCTCTGCTCGCGCTTTGGCGTGGGCACGTTCCGAGGTCGCGTCGGCAACTTCCTGGACGGCCAGTAATGGGTTGACGGAGGCGGTTGCTTGGGGCGCGGCCACCAGTGCGCTGTCTTCGGCCGGCGCGGCGAGATGGCTTTCAAAGACACTCGACACAGAATCCGACCGGGCGCGTCCGATGCGACGTGTTGGCGTGGACTTCAAACGTGCGGAGGGATCGATTTTCATATTACCGTATGGGTCACCGGAATTCCGTGTATGACCAAAATGCAGGATCGGGGAAACTATCTTAATATGTGGTTAATAGGGCGCATGGTTCAGTCTCCGTAGATCTCAAAAACCAACCAATTCGCCGCCTAACCTGACTGCCGCCCAACCGGGAAGTGGAGCGTAAATACGGTGAAAGAAAAAGAACTTCGCCTCGCGCTTGTCTGCTTTGGCGGAATTTCGCTTGCAATCTATATCCACGGCGTGACCAAGGAGGTATTGAAACTGGCACGCGCCTCGAAGGCCTATCACGCCGGAGACAATGCTGCTCGGCGAGACGTTCTCACCTATGGGCAAGCCGAGCCCAAACGCGCCGGCCAGCATGACACTGAGGCGGTTTACTTCGACCTACTTCGGGAAATCGGCGAGCATCTCGATTTGCGAGTGATCGTCGATGTCGTCGCCGGTGCCTCCGCCGGAGGGATCAACGCCGTCATACTCGCCCGGGCGCTGGCCCACGATCTCTCGATTGGCCATTTGCGCGATCTGTGGCTGAGGGAAGCAGACGTTACCGGCTTGATGGCCGAAGAAGCGCGCGCCCGCATCTGGAGCAAGTGGTACATGCGGCCACTGATATGGACGTTCCTGAAGTTTCGCCTGCGGCGCATCGGGCGAGACCGCGAACTGCGAATCAAACTGTCCGGATTTATCCGTTCTCGATGGTTCAAACCGCCGTTCGACGGCGAGCACCTGACTGCCCTTCTGTTTGACGGAATCGGCGCGATGGGCGAGCCGAGTGCGGCAGAGGATACTCTCTTACCGCTCAACCAACAGCTCGAACTTTTCGTTACAGTGACTGACTTTCACGGCTACCCGCGACGGGTCAGGCTGCACGATCCGCCGATGATCACCGAACGCGAACACCGGCATATTCTGCGCTTCGCCTATCGCCGGCATCCTGACCGCACCGTTGAAACCGACTTCGATAAAGCCTCGGTGCCGGGCCTCGCCTTCGCAGGGCGCGCGACCTCTTCGTTTCCCGGCGCCTACCCTCCGGCAACGATCGGCGAGATTGACCGATTGCTGACCATGCGCGGCCTGGAATGGCCCGGCCGCGAAGGCTTCTTTGATAAAAACTTCGCGCGATACCGTCGCGCCGGGGTCGACCCAAAATTGAGTGCCTTTATCGACGGCAGCGTGACCAACAATAAGCCGTTCGAGCCGGCCATAGAATCGTTCCGCGAGCGGCCCGCTCACCGCGAGGTCGACCGCCGGCTGGTCTATATCGACCCCCATCCGGTGGAACCCGGCACGATCGCCAATTTGAAGTTGCCAGGGTTCTTTCGAACCCTGCGCGGTGCGCTGTCCGACATCCCGCGCAACGAGCCGATTCACGACGAGCTCGGCTGGATCAGCAATTTCAACGCCGGAGTCCGCCGCCTGAAAACAATCATCGAGGCTGCCCGTCCATCTATCGCTGAACTCGTCACGGGAATCACCAAGGGTCGCATTAATCGCCCGCCATCCATGGCCCGGTTGCGCGAGTGGCGCGATGCAGCCAATTCCTTGGCGGCGCGTGAAACCGGCTTCGCCTACGAAGGCTACGTCCGCTTGAAGCTGGTCGATGTGCTGGAAAACGTAGCCACACTGATCGCCAAGCTTCACGGCCTGCCTGCGAAAGGACAGGCGGCTGAATGGATCGTCGAAATATTGAACGCCTGGGCACGCGGACGCGGGATTGTGCCTGATGATGGTCCGATGCCGAAGGCAAAACGCGGGACCAAGGCAGCGAAGTTACCGGGTTGGATTTCGCTCCTTCTGTCTTTTGATTTCGGCTTCCGCCGACGCCGCCTTCATTTCGTTATTCAACGCTTGAACGAGCTTTATTCAAGCCCGGCAGGATCAGACGACGAAGGGCTGTCGACCTCCCAGCTCGACGCCCTCAAACGCAGTTTTTACGATTCCCTGGCTCTGTTTGGACGCTCGGGCCTGACTGCGCAGTTGAGCGAGGAGACGCGGGCACGCGCCCATGACCTGCTGATTGCGAGCGTGCCTGGTTCGACCCACCCTGACGAAATCACCGGCCTCGCGGCCGCCTACGCCTATACCCATGAGACCGAAATCGATGCGCTGGTTGAGCGCCTCGCCGCCGAAATCAATCTTGCCGACGCCGACCGCATCGTCGATGAGATATTCGTTTCGCGTGAACGCGAGCGCTGGTCGGCAACAGCTCGCCGCGAGTTGATGATCGCCTATGTGGGCTTCTCGTTCTGGGACGTGCTGACCTTTTCAATTACCAAGTGGCGCGATCTTGGAGAGTTCGACGAGATCAGGGTCGATCGGATCAGCCCCGACGACGCCACTGCGATCCGCTCACCAAGCGAAGCACCACTACTCAAGGGCGTTGAGTTCCGCCATTTTGGCGCATTCTTCAGCCGTGCTCACCGCGAGAACGACTATCTGTGGGGCCGCCTGCACGCCGCTGACAGGCTGATTGATATCGTTTGCGACGCTGCCCAGCACAATTCCGACAACGGGCAAGGACCAGATCTCACGGCGCTTAAGAAACGCGTCTTCAACGCCATTCTCGACGCCGAGGAGCAGCATTTAGCTCGAAGCGCGGATTTGATCCGTGAGCTGAGGTTGGAGATAGAGGAGAGGCTTGGAAGTGCCAGCGGGAACTGATCTTACGCGCAAACCTAGACCAATTTCCTAAGTGCGAGCACCGCGTTCAAACCGCCAAAGGCGAAGGAATTCGACAGGGCCACCTCGATATTCATCTCGCGCGCCTCATTGGGCACGTAATCGAGATCGCATTCAGGATCGGCCTCGCGATAGTTGGCGGTTGGCGGGGCGATCCCATGTTCGATTGCTTTCAAGGTGGCGGCCAATTCGATAGCACCGGCAGCGCCGAGCGCGTGCCCGTGCATCGATTTTGTCGAGGATACCGCAATGCGCGAGGCGTGCGCGCCGAACACCCGCTTGAGCGCTCCGGTCTCGGTCACATCGTTAGCATGGGTCCCGGTGCCGTGCGCGTTGACGTAGTCAACATCGGCCGGTTCAAGTCCGCCGTCGCTGAGCGCCTTGGCAATGGAAGCGGCAGCGCCGTCTAACTGAGGCTGGACGATATCAGCAGCATCGGAGGACATGCCGAATCCGACAATCTCACCCAGAATATCGGCGCCGCGGGTTTTCGCCGCTTCGAGCGTTTCGAGGATGAAGACCCCCGCCCCCTCGCCAAGCACCATGCCCTTACGATCGGCGCTGAACGGCCGGCAAGTATCGGACGCCATCACC
>JAPULJ010000497.1 GCA_027295145.1 Alphaproteobacteria bacterium
TTCCTCACCGGTGAAATACTGGAAATAGGGGTCCTGCACCCAGCGGTCCCAGACCTGCTCGTCGGAGAGCCCATAAGTGTGTTTCAGCATAAACATGCCGATCATGAAGCGCACCGGTTCCGCCGGCCGGCCGTGGTCGGAAAAGTTCTCCGCCAGCTCCGCATCGAGCCAGGTCCAGTCGATCTTGCCGGCCGGGACCACAAGCTCGAGTTTCATGTTGACGATCCGATCGAGACGGGCGCGGAAAAGGTCGTCGTGCCGCGCTTTTGGCTGCTGTTTCGGTCGCATTGGATACCCCGAATGGAAGCCATTCAGGGAATCATGAATTCGCCCAAAAAGGAATCCCAAACCGCGCAGAAATCGCAAGAAAACTGCCCATGGTCAGGCCATTCCTTGCAATTCCAAATCATACCTCACGCCAAAAACGTAAGAGCTGGCAACGAATTCCGAGTTCTTAACGGCGCACTCTATAGAAGACGCCGCGAAGGCCTCGCGCAGATCCCAGCCCCCGAGAGGGGCCACCCGGGGTTTCTATCAACTTTCTTGCCGAACATCGATCACAGTCAAGCCAATCAACTTCCAAGAATTCTCGACCGGCATCAACTCCATAAGTGCGTTGAAGCGAATCCGCCGCTGATGAAGGTGACCCCAATGTCCAGCGCTGGCTTCGGCACTCCACTCAGCCAGTGTCCGAAATGCGCCGCCGGTGCCCAGGCTTTCAACGTTCTTCACGACGATGTCATCGATGCGATCGACACGGGCCGTACCACCACCCTGTATTTCTATGGCAAGGGCCCTACGCAATTCGGGCAGGATAGCGTCAAGATTTTCCTTTGAGACGCTCGGCGCGAGGGCATCGCGCAATCCGGACTCTTCTCGTTCTCGTAACGCATTGTGCAGATTCGCCGCGAGCCGCGCTACGATTTTGATGCTTTCCTTCTGATCTGGTGGTTGCGCGAGGGGATTCTCAACCTCCAGAACACCAACCGATGACAGCAGGACCGCGCCAAGAAAACCGACCGAAGCTGCAATTGCCCAAGTCTTGCGGGAGAATAGGCGCGGCTTCACGGCGAGGCCGAATGCCGCGATGGCGACGAGCAGAAATATCAGCGCGGGCAACGGCACCCGTAGCCTCTGACCGGAGCCAAGAGGGATGGCTTCGATGGTCGGCTCGCTGTAGCTTTTCAAGTGGTTCTGCCATTCGGTTAGGCGGTCGGTCCGATCGGCGAAGGAGAGAAATGGCCCGGCCGGGTCGATTACGGTTACTGGCACCCGCCGGATCTGTCCGGTAAAGAGCTCCCACTCGACAGTTGCGTTCTTGGGCAGGCCGTCGATGGCATAACTCAGGATTACGCCCAGGATCGCAGTCGAAATATCTAAGCGTTGCGGCTCTTCGATTAGCTGGATGCCACCAAGGCCGAGAGTGATAAAATCGACCCGAGCCAAGACCGGGTGCACCGCGCGCCCATCGATCACAACGGGATTCTTTTCTAGTAAAAATTTACCCACGCGATCTTTGAGGCCATCCCATTCGTCGGGCTCGATGAATTCATCGCTGCGCAAACCGAGGTTCATCCAATTCCCTAGGTCTTTAATGCGCGCCAAAACCTCGTGGCGTACTTCATCGAATTCGACATAGAGGAAGGACATCAACGCCGAACTATGGTGCCGCTTTAGGGTGGGATTGTCGAAGCGGCTGTACCAAGGGTCTGTCCAGTCCAACGCCAAAGTCGCCGATTTGGAAAGGTAGCGAAAATCGATGATGGGGACGGACTTGTGATAGGCGATAAAGCCGATATTGACCATGGATAGGCCATTCTCATCGACCGGTGGGACTACGGTGAGTGTTTTGGGCTGCTCTGAAAAGGGATAGACGACTTGGGCATAGAGAACACGCTTGTCCTCGGGTGGTTTCGGGACCGGTTGGCGGGTTTGGGGATTGATCATCCCGGCAAATGGCGAAAAGCGCTCCTTGCGCAAGCGTGGTTCCACCAGCCTCAGTTCGGCAGGCAATGTCTCGCCCGTCTCGGTTATAAACTGCAATGTTTGGGACGCGAACCTTCGCAGGCGCTCATCGAGCGTTGGGCGATCGGCTGCCGTCTCCTGCAGCAAATCGTCCGGAATGAGATCTCCAAAAGTCTCCAGATCGCCAATATAGATCTCCAGATCCACCCTGACTTGATTGTCTTCTATAACGATTTCGACAATGTTGGGGGCCGTCTCCGCTCCGCTCAGGTTCATCCAATCTGCTCGAGCAGGACTTCCCGAACTCATCAATGCATGGAGCGGTAATGTTAGAAGGAGTAGGATGAGGACACAGGTGCGCATGGCGACACTCCAAGACGATATTTGCCAGCCGCATACGGAAATGCCGCTCGGCTAGTAGGTAATTTCCTCGCCGATGGAGGCATCGTCCTCACAGATCATGCGCCGCGATTGATGTCCAGTTTTCTCATTTTCGATTCGAGCGTGGTCGGCTTAAGGCCGAGGCGTTCGGCCGCGCCGTTCCTGCCACGCACGCGCCATCCGGTTTGCTCCAGTATTGCGTTGATGTGCTTGCGCTCAGCTTGCTCCAGTGTAAGATTTTCGACCAACGGCGAATCCGTGGAATTGGGCACACCAATCCTCAGGATAGGGCCATTTCCAAGGATCATCGCGCGCTCGATGACATTCATCAGTTCGCGAATATTTCCAGGCCAAGGATAGCGTGCGAGCATCTCGATATCTTTCGTTGGGATCTGCTCGATTCGGCGTCCGATTGGCTCCTCTAATTTCTTGACAAAGGTCCAGACGAGCTGTGGGATGTCCTCACTACGCTCACGGAGAGGCGGCATGGACAGGGGAAAGACGTTCAAGCGATAGTAAAGATCTTCTCGAAATGTCTTGTCCTTTACCGCTTGGGCCAGATCGCGATTCGTGGCCGCGATCAAACGTACATCCACAGTGATCGTCCTGGGACTGCCCAAGCGCTCGAAGGTCCCGGTCTCCAGAACGCGCAGCAACTTGCCTTGAACTTCTAGGGGCAGTTCGCCGACCTCGTCGAGCAAAAGGGTCGAACCGTCGGCAAGCTCGAAACGACCGATCTGCTTGGTGAGTGCGCCGGTATAGGCGCCTTTTTCGCGACCGAACGGCTCGCTCTCGATGAGTGTTGTCGCCAGGGCAGCGCGGTTCAAGCAAACCATCGGGTGCTCACCTCTGCCGCTGCGCTCGTGAATTGCCCGTGCGATCAGCTCCTTGCCGGTTCCGGTTTCGCCCAGGATTAGGACGTTGGCCGCGGTTGACGCGACCTGTTCCACCGACCGCAAGACATTCTCGATGCCTTCGCTCTCGCCCACAATGTCGCCGAAATCCTTGCGTGAGAGTACTTCTTTTCGCAGGTAAATGTTTTCGGCCTCCAAACGATCCCGCAGGTCCTTGATCTCGCGGTCCTTGCGAGAGCGGGCGATGGCGAAAGCGATGACTTCTCCCAGCATCCGCAAGCGCCTGATGTCCCTATCGGTCCATTGTCTTTCGCGGCCAATCACGTCGATTCCGATGTTGCCGACCACCATGTCGTGCGACTGGACCGGACACATTAGGAATGATTGAATATCCATTCGGCAAGCGTAGTCCGCTTCGGCCTGCGCCTGGGGTGGAAGCGTGTCGAGATTGGGAATGACGATGTCCTGTCGTTGCATCATCATATCTGCCAGCCATGGAAAGCCGTCATTTACCACCGTCCCGACCACCACCGGATCGTCGTCGATACGCTTTTCGTGCCATAGGTTGGTGATCGTAAAACGAGAGCCATCGTCGCTCAAAAGAAAGAAGTAACAGCGATCGCTCTCCATGATTTCACCGATCAACGGCAGCGCGCTTTCAATCGTATCGACTAGCTCGTCGACCCCCAAGACAGTGAAGCGATCCAGCAGTTCGGCAACAAGCTTTTCGAACCTGACTCCGTCGTCCTCGACCAAACGCAGGGGACTTATATTTGGATTTGGATCTGCCATCGCCTCTAACCAGTGATGTTATTTCTTGAACAGCTTTCCACCGCGCTTGCCTCCTGGCTCAGGATCGAATGGGCGGTCATTTCCGTGTCTCTTGGCTGAAATTGGAACCTCGGCCCATACCGCCCGCGCCCGACGATCGCAGATGTGGGCTTGATCGGGTTCACACCGTTCGGGGTTGGGATCCCATCCACCACGTAGCTTTTCGACCTACTTGCATCCGGTTCCACATCATCACTCTCATCCCTTCAACCAGCATTTCCCTCGTGAGGCGCGCGTCGTCAGCGTTAGCCGTTCTATTCCAGGTACTCGACACCTCTTGTCAGAGCCCCTCGGCAATTCGGCGAAATTCTGTCACCCTATATTTCGCGGCGCCCTTGCCATGATGCCAGAATTCGATCGAATTTAATGCCTCACCATAGTCATCGCAGATCGAACGGAATTTTTGGTCTCGTAGCGAGAGCCGTCGAATTTGCCACGCGTGACGGAGAAAGTGGTGGCAGAGATCATCGATATTTCCACAAATACTGTGCCATTACTAATGGTAATTATTTATACGTAGGTATACTTAGAACAGCGCGCAAAATTACCGGGAAATCATCGAACCATGGATGTTCGATCGGGTTCGATTGGTTGCGAATTCGCTCTTTGCCATCCCGGAGAACCGTGCCGACGAGGAATCGCTCGGCCTCGACGCCATCCGCGAGGTCCAGCCGGGCGGGGCAGTTCTTCGGCGCCGCGCACACCTTGGCGCGCTATGAGATCGCGTTCTACCAGCCGATGCTTCCGGACTGGTGCAATTTCGAGTCCGGGGCCGAATACGGTGCCCGCTCGGCGACCGAGCGCGCCACCGCGTTTTGGAAAAATTTGCTCGGGTCCTACCAGGAACCGCCCATCGATCCGGGAGTTAAAGAAGCGATCGATGCTTACGTCCGTCAACGCAATGAGACGATCGCCGACGGTCGTGTCTCACCTTGAGACCCTGCCGAAGCCCCGACCAAATCGTCGACTTTCACCGGATCAAGTATCCTTTAGGTCCAACTCCGGACTTGGCAGACACCATGGCAATTTTTCTTTTAGTGTACTGTTATGGCCGTAGGGGCTCCTTTTGCAGTACCTCAAGCAAGGGTGCTCCCGCTGACGACGCCGGCCAAAAACATCGCTGCAAAAATACTGCCGCAACTCAACGATAAAACACTAGCTGGAGAAATTCTCATCTAGTCCTCCCGGTTACGAAATGCACGACGTGAGATCTGCTATTGACCGACATTTCCCAGATCGCCTTCAAATCCATGGCGATCATACTCAAATTGCGCCGCCGTTGTAATGGTCTTCCCTCCGCAGCCGTCCGTTAGCTTGATTCTGGTGAATTGGCCGTGCCTGGAAGGCCATTTCCTCATATTTTCCGCCATTCAGGCGTACCTCTCTCGCACTTTTCACCTCACCGCCACCTCCGCCATTTGGAACCTGACGTAGCGCCCGTGGCGCAGGATCTTGGCGCCGATCTTCACCAACTTTTCCCGCAGCGTGGTTAGGGACCAGTGCTCGACCCCCTTTGGCAAATCAAGCGTCCGCATGAAGTTGGCGAGATTTTTGGCCAGGGTATGAAGCTGGAGCCGAACGGCATTGTCGCGGAACTTGCGTCACGACAGCCGCGTCCATTCGATGGCGTTCTTGCCTTCCTTGATGTGCTGCTCTACCGTGCCGGGATGATTGTAGAAGGCCACGACCCGCTCCGTCGGTCGGCTCAGGTTGATCACGACAAAGCCGACGCGGGGATACAGTTCCCCGGGATGCCGCGCACGTACCCGGTCAATCGATTGTCCTTAGACCAACTCTCTAGTTTTGAAGTCAGGGAGTGCGAGGTCTGGACGGGCCGTGAGTTGAGGCAGTCCGATATCTCGGAGGCTGCACGAGATGTCGTGGAGATTGTTGTCGCGAGAAATCGCGAATTTTGCTCCTAACGAAGCAAATCATTGGATTGGTGGGAGTCTTTGTCCGTACCTGCCGTTGGCACGGGTCTTGAAAGGGTGTCTGCAAGATGGCGGTTTTGTGCCGGTGTTTCTAGCGGAGCCCGGCACCTTATCGGTGGGTGTGATCATCGGAAATCGCGGGGACGCCCCTGAAATTGTTAGTTTGCAACAAGCAGAAGCAAATGTTGCTGCGAACAGAAAAGGAGTGAGGCCGTGAAAATCGAAATGAACCTGCTGACGGCCGCGCTGGGCTGCAGCGTCGGTCTGTTGACTGACGCCCGAATCGCGACCACGGGCCAGAAGAGCGCGCGAATCTCGTTCGGCGTCGGTGAAGCGGCCGCAAGATCGGTCGCCAGACACCGCGGTCATACTCGCCGGGTCGCGCGCCGGACGTCACGACGAACGTCGCTGCGGGTGTCCCACCGCTACTCGGCGCTGCCGAGCGGATGTCCCCTCAGGGGTCCTTGTTACTACTGCGGTGGCGTCTATTATCAGGCCGTGGTCGAGAGTGACTCAACCACTTATATCATCGTGACGCCCTAGATAGAATTTTACCAAAGGGTCCGAATCCCTGGTCGGGCCGACAGGAAGACTGGTGTGATGAAGGTTGTTTTCGCATTCATGGTGGCGGCATTTCTCACGACCGCATTGACGGCGCTATCGCCTGGATATGCAGCGGCACACAACGTATTCGAATCCTGCGGCGACGATATCGCGAGTCACTGCGAAACTGTGACCCCCGGCGACGGTCGGGTCTTTTCCTGCATATACGCCCATGAAGACAACATCTCGGAATCCTGCGACCCAGTCATCATCGAGGTGGCCAGCCTGCTCGACACGTTTTTCGAGCTTGTCCGCTTTACCGCGCAAGAATGCCGCACCGATCTTGAAACGCATTGCATGGAAGTCGAGATGGGCGGTGGCCAGATTTACACCTGCCTGAAATCCCACAAGGCGGAGCTGACCAGCGACTGCTCCACCATGATCGAGAGCATCAGTTTGCCCGGTGACCAGCCCGGGTGACACGCATCATTGCCGCTTCAACCTCGCCGCGGCCAGATTGAGGCATATCGTCGACACCAATGGTCAGTCATTCGCTACAAAAGCATAGGTTGGTCGCATCGGTTTTGAACGACAGATCCTGCGGAGAATGTGGCGGAAACAGGCCGAATCAAAAAAGGGATGAAATCATGACAACAATAAACTCTGCCGAGAAGACACAGCAAAAATGGCGGGCTGCTTTTCCCGCAGCCGTAGCGTCGCTTCTGCTCTGCACTGCTGTATTCACGGCAAGCGCCGCAGAGTTCGAGATGCCCGGCAACCGGACGGCATCGGAGATCCTGACCCCGGAAGAGCTCGTCGGACCGCATTACCGAATTCAGGAGAAAGTAGTCTCCTACGGCTACATGCACCACTGGGCGGTAGAATCGGATTTCGGGGCCTTTGAGGTCACGGGTGACGGAGCCCTGCGCAAGCTCTCAAGGGAAATCCGCGCCATTGCGGCGCTCAAGAAAATATCGACCGCGGAGGCCGTTGGCGACTCCCTGGTTGTCGCCGCAAAGCGGCCGTTCCAGTTCTTCGGCGATCTTATCACCCACCCGGTCGATACCGTGTCGGGGATCCCGGAAGGAGTCGGAACCATCTTCGGCAACGTGAGCGAAGCTATCTCGATGGAGCACGATCCTAGCGAGGACTCCCGTCTCGAACAGGCGCTATTCGTATCGTCCTGGAAGCGCGACTTCTGCAAAGAGTTCCATTGCGACGTCTACTCCAGCAACAAGGTGCTGCAGAAGGAACTGAACCGATTGGGCTGGGCCGCCGCGATTGGCGGCCTGTCGGTAAGCGCCGCGACCATGGCCACCAGCGCTGCGGCGGTGACAGTGCTCAGCAGCATGCGCCTGGCCGATCAGTTAAAGGATGCACTGAACGAGGAACCGCCATCGAGGCTCAAGATCATCAACGAGGAGAAACTCCTATCGATGGGCATCTCGCCAGACCTGGTAGAACGCTTCCTGGCTCATCCCCACTACACGCCTCGCCACGACACGATCATCACCGCAAGCCTGGCCGGCCTGGGCAGTGCCACCGGCCGCGAGACCTTCATCGAGGCCGCCCTGCAAGCCCAGGACGAAGTGGCCGCCACGTTCTACATGAACATCGCTCAGACCATGCTGGGTTACAATGACACCGTGGCACCGATCGAGCAATTGGCCGTCGTCTATGGATTTCCAGTGGCACGGTCGAGCAAGAACTCCGCCTTGATGCCCTTCCCCCTCGATCACGGGGTGTGGTCGGAGCGGGGCAGCCAGGTGATGAAAGCCCTAATGGAAAAATACAAGGCCAAGGGATTCACAGGCGGATTCGATTTGTGGGTTACCGGCACTTTGTCTCCGATCGCCCAGGAGCGTCTCGCCGATCTCGGCTACCGGGTCACGGAAAACGTCGATGAAAAGATCGGGTTTCTGGACTAAAGCGTGGTACCCATGCGACCATATTACCGAAACAGAGCTGGGTAACACGACGCGTGCGATCAGGGATCGCAGTCTCTGGAGCATCGATCATATCTGCGCATTCGAGGCAATATGTTGTGGGAAATCTCGTTTGAAAGAGGAGGAATCACCCAATGATTGGTCGATCACTGATTATTCTGGCAATGACCACACTTGGCGCTACGGCTGTGGTCGCGCAGTCAAACATTGTCACGGTATACCGGGGCTCCGATTCACACACCGTCAGGATTGACTCGCAAGGCTACGCGCTCGCTCCGAACGTGCGAATCGAACGGGTGCCCCAGGTTCCCGTCACGACGGTCACGCAGACAAACACACGCGTGCAAGCGACTGATGTCTCCAACCCGGTGTCCCAGTTGGCCGCGGGGCAAACGCTCTGGCTGACCGATGAAAGCAACGGTGGCCTTATCGCCTGTCGTCTGGTCTGGACCGGAGCGTTGCAGGTTAAACTTAGGAGGGGGCATTGGGTCATACGCTGCTACAACGAGAATGGCGGTGTGGCGCGCCCGGGCATAGTATCGCCGCGCAGTCGGTTGCGTCGTGACGTTCTCCTCGGTCGAATACAGCCATCGTATGTTTCCTCGCGATAATATGAGAGTCCCATGCCGTATCTGCACATCATCTGGGCATGAAGGCGTAATTCTAGATTGAGCGTAGTACCATGCTTGTCAGCTGATTGACCGATCGGTTTGCATAGTCTCTTGGGATCGGGCCCTCATGAGGCTTGTGGAGGCCGCAGGCGTGTGGGAGCGCACCGATCTGACTGTTTTTGATGCGAAGCAACAGAAACGACCGGTACGGCGCGAGGGGTGTGCATATGCCAGCGACAAGAATCAACATGATATGGGGAGTCATTATTCCGCTCTTTTTCCTGCTATACGCAATCGCCCCAGCCAGCGGGCATTTTCTTCTGAATCTCAACGTCCGCATTCTTCACGTCGAACACTTGGCCGACGGCCTCAGTGTCTATATGCGCACGCCAATGCCCTATCTTGTGGCCGGCCGTGTCGGGCCCATCGGTGCCAACGGCTTGCCGGAGCCGGCGCCCTACACAACCAACCGGATGGAAGAGGGCAAACTGGTTCACTATGTCGATCATGGCCAGTTGCGCCGCCACAGTATCGGGCTAGGTGACCTCGCCGCAGAGGGCTTCCGATTTGATGCCGAAGGAAAGCCGCTCGAAGCGAGCATCGAGCAGGTACGTGTTTATCCGATCGGAAAGCAGCCCGAATTCGCCACTCTGGATGAGGCCAAGGCTGCTTTCGCCACCAAGTTCGTCTATCCGGAGATCACAGATCCCCTCTACGTCGGCGATACCGTCGTAGATATTATCCTGCGCTATCGGATCGGCGCACCGATCTACGAATATGCCGTGTCAAGCTCGCTCGATCCTGGTCTTCCAGGCCAGGAAGACACGGCCAACCTGATCCTGGACTACGGCCCCGGGGGCACCCAGGTGTTTCGCGCCCGCGGCCTGTTAACCGAGCCGATTACCATATCCCGGTCCGTCGTATCTGCTGTCGTCACTTTCATCAAGGAAGGCGTGCGGCACATCCTAGATGGGCTGGATCATGTGCTCTTCGTGCTGTGTCTTGTGCTCGGCGCGGCCCAGATCAGGAATCTTATCTGGCGCGTCACCGGGTTCACGATCGGCCACACCGTGACATTATCAGCCGGTTTTTTCGGGCTCGTCCCGTCGGGCCCCTGGTTCGTTCCCACCGTCGAAACCGGGATTGCGCTGTCGATCATTTACGCCGCGGCCATCGCTGTGCTGCCTCGCTCAGATAAAAACAACAGCGAGCGAAACTTGTTTGCCGTCACCTGCACGATCGGCTTGCTTCATGGCTTCGGCTTTTCGTTTGTCCTGCATAAAATTCTCCAGATCGATTCACCGGATATATGGCAGAGCCTGCTTGCCTTCAATGCGGGCGTGGAAATTGGTCAGCTCGCGATCATCGTGATTGCCTGGCCGCTGTTCCGTCTCGTTAATCATATGAGCACGCGGACGTGGCACATCGGCCGCTGGACCGTGGCCGCCGGGTGCGCCGCGATTGCCGTATTCTGGACAGGTCAGCGCGTACTTTCAGTTGTCGAGACCTTGTAACCCATTTTCTGTCTGGGGGCCCATGCCTGAAGTCGGGCCATGGCCAGGAGTGGCTGCTGGCCCAGCACCTGTTTCGGGTTCGGTTGATCGTCGGAGACAGCCGGAGCCACCAAGGGATCATTCGGATGCGTACTTGCGGACCGAGGATTATTTACTGGAGCTCAACGCGTCGGGAGCAATTGAACGGGTGGGGATATCTGCGAATGCTCTAGGGGGTTGGATCTCTCTCTGCGATCCAGCGGGCCAAGCAAGTGTGGGATACACGCGCAGACCTGCCCCCGCAATTTCGATTGAGATGTCCGAGAGCCCTGCTCGGCTCCCGATATATATTGAGCCATTCAGGCTCTGACGAATTTGATACTTCATAGAAAAACCTCCATCTATGGAGGCGTGAACTCGTCACAATGAGTTCGATGAGCACGGCGAGTTCGATGAGCACGGCATTTGTTAAATCGTCCACGCCATAAAATCTGAGGGCCCCCAAGGGCTGGATGATGACAGAATCAGTCAATTGGGCTTTTAGACTCCGTAACCGACGAAAATCGCGCTATCCGGAAGACAGAGGCGGAAACCATTTCTGTCGACGGCGCATTTATGGTAACATCAAGATGGAAACTAAGGTATTTGGGATATACTGGCTAAACTTATGAAACAGTCGTTGGCGATATTTCTCGCGGCCTTTGTGATCTCGATTTCGTCCGCTGCAAACGGTACACCGGGCGACATACTTGTCACACGGGAAGATGAGGTTGACGTACACGATGCGCCGAGTTCCGCGGCGCAGGTTCTAATAACGGTAGAAGAAGGTCGTAAGCTCAAGGAACTCCGGCGCGAGGGCGTGTGGGTCAAAGTCATCATTTATGGAGAAATTGGAAAGGAGGGATGGGTTCACAGTTCTAGTGTTGCACCTGAGGTTACCGGAACCCAAAACGAAGCCAAATCAGATGACTCAGCCGACGAATCAACAGAACAGGCGGAATTACTCCCAGGACCAAAGTTTACCCTTGTTATCACGGGGACGGCTCGGCAGCAGTTCCAAGTCAGGTGCAAATCAGCGGAGCGATACCGCGGACTTGCCTCTGAACAGAAAACTATTGTGGAGTTTGTTCCGAAAACATACGAAATTCCGGGATTTTCCGTTAGCTGCAGAGTCCACAGGCTTCAGCGGTACCCAGGCGCGATTAAGGTTGAATTATATGAGCAGGGACGCTCAATTCTTTTAGGCGCCGCCCAAACCAAAGCTGTGAACGGTTGCATTAGCGCTCGAAGTAAGGGCCGCTGGGGTAATGCGAGGGTAATTGATGGATGTTCCAGAGATAGGTCCAACTGGTAGCGCTCAAAAATCTGATCGGCCCCCGCAACCAATCACTTCATACCGCCCGGGTCCCTCGTGGATCCGGGCTTTTTGGTCTCTGCTCCATATTTCTCGGCGCAGCAGTAAAGTGACCAGGAATCGATGTTGCGCGGACCTTCCGTGGACGGAGTTTCGCAAACGGGTTCGTTCCGGCTTCAGGCATTCCGTCAGGGTTGTCCGGTTCGCCCCCGACTTCAGACGTGGAGCGGATTTGGCGTTGACGGGGATTATTGCCCTCAGACTTGACACTCCATGTTGCCGATTGATCCGACTCGGCACCCCGTGAGTCGGCGCGAGACGCCTGCGGTCGTGAGGCTTGCGTCGAGGGACGCCCCCCGGGTTTCGGTTAACTTTGGCTCGGGCACTAGGTTGGCGTGCGCTATCCCCGTTGGGGGCCGCCTGCAAGCCAGTCCAGATAGTCTTCGGCCACGGAGGCTTGCGCTGCTTTCAGGAGAGCCCCGCCATGCTGGGGCGTTGCCAGCGCGGAGTGGGAGCCGACCCGGCCATCGGGAAACCGTTGGCGATGCTGTTCCGCCGGACCGTGCCGGTCGCCCGCATGGCGCTCGATGTAGTCCTGGGAAAGTTTCTCGGGAGCCTTCGCCGCCGACCCCGGCGGGACGATCCGATGGGTTGCCTGAGTGATCGCAACCTCCGACGGCGTGGCGTGCATGCCCTCCCAGTCGCCGTAATAGGCCTTGCGCAAGGCGTCGACCGCCTCGATCTCCCACCAGCTGCGGATGCGGATGCGCGCCCCGGCAAATCCTTCCGCCGCGCGCGTCAACGGCGCCAGGTTCGCGCCGTGGCCGTTCAGAAAGTAGATACCGTCGAAGCCGTGCGACAACAGGCCCTCGAGGAGCTCCAGGACCAACGCCTCGAACAAAGGTTCGGACACCGACATGGTGCCGGGAAACGCCATGTTGAACGGCGCAGGCGTATAGGCCAGCGTCGGCGCGACCATCGCGTCCGCGAGCTCGGCGGCGCCCTCGGCGATTTCCTGGGCGCAGATGGCATCGGTTCCGATCAGGCCCATCGGGCCGTGCTGCTCGGTGGATCCGGCCGGAATGACGATCCCGCCCGAGGTCTCCAGATAGGTCTCGACTTCCTGCCAGGTTGCGAGATCGAGCCTCATGCCGCCCCGCGGAGAAAGCCATGCGATCTGGCGCGGCACAGCTTGGCCGAAATTGCGAGTTCAGCAAGCATGGAAAAAACGGGGCGCCGAAGCGCCCCTTATTCCGCTGTGGCTCAAAGACCCCATTTCGTGGCGGTGGCCTTGAAGAAACCCCTGGTTTTCTTGACCTTGATCCAGTTGTTTACATAGTTGATCCAGACTTGATCCGCCTGCGGCAACAACATCGCGATCGGCGAGGGCGCCCGCGGAGCGGCAACCGGGATTTGCCTCACATTCGGAAACTTCTGCTTTAGTGTCGAACCCTCGATGTTGGAGGTGATGAACACATCCGACCGGCCGGACAAGACTTCCTGATGCTGGAGCGCCGGGGCTTCGACGATGTTGATTTCCGCATTCGGGAACCAGGCCTTGACATATTTTTCGAATGTCGTGCCGAGTGTGGCGGCAACCTTCACGTCGCCTTTGTTGATAGATTCCCAACCGTCGAAACGGCCGATCTTGTCTGCCATCGTGAAGGGGCTTATTTCGACCGCGATATAGCTTTCTGAAAATCCCGCCACTTTCATCCGGGACGGGCTGATCGAAGCGGAGCCGGTCATATGGTAATTTCCCGAAACGACTCCGTTCACCAGGGTTTTCCAGTCCGTCGCAATGAATTCCACTTCAACGCCCAGGTCCTTGGCCAACTCGGTCATGACATCGATGTCGTAACCCTTGTACATGTTGGTGGCGGGGTCCTTCATGGTCATGGGATTCCAGTCGCCGGTCGTTCCGACCTTGAGCACGCCATTGCTGAGAATGTCCTGTAGCGCCGACTGGGCGAATGAAGGTGTGGCCGCCGAAAGCGCCATCGCCGCCGCCCCAACAAGAACCGAGAAAAATTTGATTATTTTCATTGAATGTCTCCCTGTTTCTTGACTAAATCGCATCATTACCTGCAAAGCACCGGATTGCAACAAATAGCTTTTGTTGCATGAGATGCAACACTATGGTCACCAATAGAAAAAGTTACATCTATTTGAGAATGCACCGGAAAGCACATGCCGCCGGGCGGAACAGAGCCAATTATCCGCGCTGAGAGCGTTTCGAAGAGTTTCGGAAATTTCCAGGCATTGAAAAACGTGTCCCTGGAAGTGGCTCTGGGCGAGCGGGTCGTCATTTGCGGTCCGTCCGGGTCCGGAAAATCGACTTTGATCCGCTGTATCAATGGGTTGGAACGGCACGAATCCGGGTCGATCGTCGTCAACGGCGTGGCACTGGACCACAGCCCGGAGAGCCTCAAATCGATCAAAGTCCAAATCGGCATGGTATTTCAGCAATTCAATCTGTTTCCGCACCTGACGGTCCTGGAGAATCTGACGCTAGGTCCGATACGCGCGCGGAAGATGTCCAAAACCAAGGCCCGCGATCTTGCGATGCGTTATCTGGAACGCGTGCACATCCCCGAGCAGGCGGAAAAATACCCCTCGAAACTGTCCGGCGGACAGCAGCAGCGCGTCGCCATCGCCAGGTCGCTGTGCATGGAACCCAAGATCATGCTGTTCGACGAACCCACTTCGGCCCTCGACCCGGAAATGATCAGTGAGGTCCTTGAGGTCATGGCCGAGTTGGCGGCCAGCGGCATGACCATGATCAGCGTGACCCATGAAACCGGATTTGCCCGGCGCGTAGCCGACAAGATGGTGTTCATGGACCATGGTGAGATCGTCGAGATGGCGGCGCCGGAAAAATTCTTCACCAAACCCGATAGCCAGCGTTGCCGCGATTTCCTCGACAAGATCCTCCATCACTAGGTGACGGGGAAATGAGAAGAATAGTCCTAGGCGCCGCATTCGTCCTACTGGTCTCGGGCTGTTCGAGCAATTGGGGTTGGTACGTCGTGAACCCGGCAACCAAGACCGGAAGCATCAATCTACAGTTCCTGATTAGTGGGCTTTATTACACAATTCTTCTGTCGTTCACGGCAATCTCGATTTCGGTCGTGTTAGGCCTTTTGATCGCGTTACCGGGTCTGTCGAAGAACCGGTACTTCAGAGGCTTCAGCAGAGTTTATGTGGAAACCGTCCGCGCGGTCCCGATCCTGGTCCTCATACTCTGGGTTTACTACGGCATGCCGCAGCTCGCCGGTATAACCATGGGTGTGTTCTGGTCCGGCGTGGTCGCCTTGGCCATGTCGGACAGCGCTTTCGAGGCCGAAATATTCCGCGCCGGCATTCAGTCTATCGACAAGGGTCAATACGAAGCGGCGCATACGATTTCACTCAGCTACACGGATACGATGCGCTTTGTCATCCTGCCCCAGGCGATCCGCCGGATATTGCCGGCGCTGGGCAACCAGCTCGTCTACATGTTGAAGATGTCTTCGCTGGTTTCGGTCATCGGCATGCAGGAACTGACCCGGAAGGCGAACGAGTTGGTGGTGACCGAGTACCGGCCATTGGAAATCTATACGGTTCTGGTCATCGAGTACCTGGTTCTTATTCTGATCGTTTCGGCTGGCGTCCGCTGGCTGGAGAGGCGCTTGCAATCGGATTGAGTACATTGACGGAGAAAATATATGTCTGCCTGGATCGAAATGATCTCCGACGAGGAGGCGAATTCGGCGCTGCGCGATACTCTCGAACTCGTGCGCACTCCGCATGGGACGGTCGACAATGTCATGCGGGTTCATTCATTGCGGCCGAGCACCATGCGCGGTCACGTCGTTCTGTACCGGGCGGTATTGCATGACGATGCCAACACCTTGCCCTTGTGGCTGCAGGAGACGATCAGCTCCTATGTCTCGATTCTCAACGATTGCCCCTATTCGCTGGCCAATCATTGGGCCAACGCCCGGCACCTGATCGATGACGATGCGCGCGCCGACCGTATCGAGGAATCGCTTCGGGCCCGCCGCCCGGAGGACGAGTTTGGCGGCGCGGAACTGGCGCTCCTTCAGTACGCCGAGAAACTGACCCTCAATCCCGGCGCTATCGTCAAGGCGGATGTGGATCGGTTGTCAGAGGCCGGCGTCGACGACGGTGAAATTCTCGAGGCCAATCAGATCGTCGGTTATTTCAACTATGTCAACCGCTGCCTCAACGGACTCGGCGTTACGACAGATGGCGATGTCGTCGGATATTACGCAAAGGCTTGAATTGGTGTGTATCATGGATGTGGCCGCGCGATGATCGACATCCGTACCATCGAGACTTCGCTCATCGCAAGTGTGGCCCATTTTCTTGCCCGCTGGACCGGTGTCGCCTGCAAGTCGACGGTGCAAGAGACGCGACGATGACGGCGGTGTCGGAGCTTGCGGAGGGTGCGCGAAACTTGCTGTTGAATTGCGCGGGACTCAAGGCCGGCGACGAAATCCTGATCCTTCACGAGGACCCCGCACTCGCCTGGTACGATCTCGACGCCCCTCTGGCGGTGTTGGCGGAGGCCCGGAAACTGGGGATGTCCGCGGTACTCCTCCAAGTGGGCGCGCCGGACAACGATCGCGACCCGCGCGTGGCTGAAACGGTAGCTGCCAAGGCTTGCAGTATTTTTTTTGCCCGGATTGGCGATCAAGATCGGTTCGCCAATGCGGAACCAGGAAAAGCCAGCGTCATGTGTTACGCACGCGATGCAGCGATGCTCGCGTCGACCTACGGCCGGACCGACCACCGGGCATTCCTGGAGTTGAAAACCGCTGTCGATAACATCCTGCTTGGCGCGGACAGGATCGAGATTTCCTGCCCCCGGGGAACCGACATTTCCGGTGGCCTGTCGGAGAGAGACCGGGAATCCAGAGAGGATGTATCGATCCGCCGCTTCCCGCTTGGCGTTTCTCAGCCCTTGGCGGCGTCCGGCTTTTCCGGCCGTGTCGCGCTCGCCGGCTATTTGACCCCGACGGGCTCAAAGATCTACGAACCGCCGTTCCTGGAATTGGAGACGCCCATTTTCGCGGAGGTGGTGTCGGGCCGTATCGTGGAATTCACCGGCGCGCCGGACATGACCGCGCGTGTCCGGGAGCATTACAAAATGGTGGCCGAAATGTTTCGTATCGACCCTGATGCGGTTCATTCTTGGCATGCGGGTATTCATCCGGGTTGCGCTTACACTGCCGATGTTGCCCAGAATCCGGACCGTTGGGCGAACACCGTCTTCACCAATCCGCGTTTCTTGCATTTCCACACCTGTGGAAGTTATCCGCCCGGGGAGATTTGCTGGATGGTGCAGGATCCCACGATAGCTATCGATGGGACAATTCTCTGGGAAAGGGGCCGATTGCGTCCCGAGGCTTTTGTGCAAGCACGCCGTTGCCTGGACGCGTGGCCGGAACTCAAGCCCCTATTCGCCAATCCGTCCGAGCTGACCGGACTGCCCGATTAAGAACCGAACCACGGACACCCTGGTGGTTGGTATCTTCAGGCAAGAGCTTCGGGAACATCGCGATTCCAGGGATGCAAGCCATGGCTTCGGTGACCCATCCTGGCGACAGGGGCGGCGGGATTGACTTGCCGCCCGCATTGTTACAGCGGTAAGCTATGTGTTCCCTTACGCACCCTATCCAGCCGTTCGGTAGGTCCCGATCGTACGGTCCCTTTGGATGAATAGGCGGAGGGTGGCGCAATCCCAAGAACATCGGAATGGTGGATTGGATAATCCCGCGCAGGCGTCCGCGAATCGAACGATGCTGCGAGAATGGAGATGGCTAATTCGATGGAATTTCAGCTAAGCGCGGACGACGCTGCTTTCCGCGACGAAGTCCGTGCCTTTATCCGGGAAAATTTGGCGCCGGATCTGAAACGAAAAGTCGAGATGGGCCAGGATCTCGACAAGGAAGATACCCTGCGTTGGCACAAGACGCTCCTTGCAAAGGGCTGGGCCGCTCCGAACTGGCCCACGGAGTTCGGCGGGCCCGGCTGGTCGCCCATGCAAAAGCATATTTTCGACGGCGAACTCGCGGCCGGCTCGGCGCCGCAACCGATGCCGTTCGGCCTCTCCATGATCGGGCCGCTGATCATCGCCTTCGGAACGGACGAGCAGAAGAAGCGCTACTTGCCGCGCATTGTCAGCGGCGAGGACTGGTGGTGTCAGGGCTATTCTGAACCGGGCGCGGGCTCCGATCTGGCTTCCTTGCAAACAAAGGCTGTGCGCGACGGTGATCACTACGTCGTCAACGGCACCAAGACGTGGACGACCCTGGCGCAGTACGCGAACATGATGTTTTGCCTGGTGCGGACATCGGACGAGGGCAAGCGCCAGCAGGGCATTACGTTCCTCCTCGTGGACATGACGGCGCCCGGGATCACGGTCAGGCCCATTCAAACCATGGACGGCGGGCGCGAGATCAACGAGGTATTT
>JAPULJ010000498.1 GCA_027295145.1 Alphaproteobacteria bacterium
AAGATGCCAGGGCGGCACCAAATCTCCTCGCCTCATTCCACGACATGACTAGGGCTATTGGAGTCGGTTGACCTTCACCATCAATTTTCCCAATTCCTCCTTCATTTCCATCTTCAATGCGTCTAGTTCGTCCCCTAATTCCTCAACGCATTTCCGGAGTTCGCCGATCGCCGTCTGAGTGTCGTCGTCCATCTTCGTCTCCGACGATTACTGGAACCGCCGATGGTAGGCGACGCGGGGCTGGGTGTCATTCCCGGCCTCGTGCTTTGGCGGTGGCGGTGAGGTTGACGGCAGGATGCCAGCGTGCATTCGCTTTAGCGGCGACCGCTGACCTCGTACTCCGACGTCGAAGTCGTAGCCTCACGCCAGCTGTTGAGACTCTTGCAATGTTTGCACACGCGCTCACCTGACCACTCACTCTTGAACGGCTCGCGGCACTTGAGGCAGAGACGCGTCTTCGCCACTCCCATTCGCCTCATTCTTGGCTTCTTGTTGTAGGCGGACATTCTGTAAGCTACTGCGTACCCGCTAAATCTACCAGCGCAATCACCGTCGCGGAGACGACGTTGCTCGGCGAATTGAATGCATGACGCGGTGAGCATTTGGTGCGATGGTATGATCGGACACTGCGAAGGGATGCTGAGCAGCGAGCAGTTGGCTCGAGATTGCAAGGCCATCAAACCAATCATCCAGCGACGTCGTCGGCAAATTCAGGCAGTGGTTCATATTTGCTATTGGCGGTCTGAAAAATACTTCGAGGGACGGGATGAGTTCAAGGTCGAATAGAATGAGACAAGGCCCCAATGCGAAGCGAACGCCCGGGCGCGGTAGTGGCCGCATTAGCGGGAACCCTCGGCCCCAGACCAACAGAAACAATGGTCCGGCGGTCCGTGGCGATGCACGGCAGGTCATGGAAAAATACTTAGCGCTCGCACGGGAAGCGTCTTCGGCGGGTGATCGAATAGCAGCCGAAGGATATTTTCAGCATGCCGAGCATTATTATCGTTTGATGACGGCGAACGGCCGCGACCTCGGCGAGCGGGAACATCGCGCACAGACCCAACTGACTAGTGTCGAAGACAAGCCGTATCCCGATCCGGGCGGCAACGATCCAGCCCGTCTCGAATAGGAATTCTAGCCCGCCGAACTGTACCTCAGCAGGACGGCCTGTTCACGGCGTGTTGCGATTCCACCGACCTCAATGAGGCGAAGGCGTTGCTCTACGAGCTGGGCTAAAGAAATCGCGGGGTGCATTTCGCTCACGAAACCTGGTCTGTGGTAAGATCGGCTCCGACTATGGGGGCGTGCTGCTATGCTCTACCTTCTGCTGGCCGTCGTGATTGTTGCAGCGATCTTGAGCTTCTTGGTGCGCCCCTCCAAGAGCCAAAAACGTACGCGTCGAAAGCGGAAGTGGTAAGGCGCTGTTGGTGGAGCCGGGATGACGATCAAGCACATCCCTATACCGACGACGGGCGTGAAATCGTCTGGCACAGCGCTAGGGACTGCGGTCAGATGGTGGGGGAGGTTGATCGGTCGAAATGGCGCGACGAATAGGCTGCGGTTTAAGCCGTCAAGCGATCATAGAACGACTCCGGGCCGCAAAAAAAGGCTCAGCTTCGTAGTTGAGCCTGCCCCTACCGTCGTCAAGCTCTACGTTGCGCGCTTGCCACGGCAAAGCCAAAAATTGCGGCGATCACACCGACCGCAAGCAGAACCCAGTAAACCTCTACCGGGGCCGCCGATGGCGCCCCCTCGGCGTCGGGCGCCGACTGTTTGACCCAGATCAACGCGGCTGCGAACACAATTGCGACCGCACTCCCGCCCCACTTTAGCGTATCGGTAAGCCAGCTAGGCATGACCCCCTCCTTAACCGACATTCCCCATTCAACGCTCTATGGAAGGTCGACGCTACTTGATCAACGACTGAAGGACAAGACTCGCGAGCGCTATCCGACAACGCCGCCGCAATCGCGCTCAGCCGTGCCCAGATGCGCGAGAGTGGTTGCCGAGTCCTCGGAGTGCGCTCAGCCGAGATCGCGACTCAGCGGACGCCCCCTTGACCCATCCGCCCCCATCCAGGCGCACCGAAATCCTTGTACCGTCCGCTCGCTCGGCGCATCATGGTGTTGCCGAGGCGATCGACAGGGGGCGCGCGGCCTGTCCTTAAGCTGGTGCAGTTGCCTCGGCGAAGGACGAACATGACGAGCGGTCAGAAGATTCTGCTGGTCGAGGACGACGAGGCGCTTCGCACCTCGCTGAGCGAACAGCTTCATCTGCACGAGGAGTTCGAAATCCACGCCGTGACGACCGGCGCCGAGGCGCTGGAGGCGGGCAAGGCGGGCCATTTCGATCTCATCATCCTCGACGTCGGCCTGCCCGACATGGACGGGCGCGAGGTGTGCCGGCTGTTGCGGCGCGGCGGCGTGCGGGCGCCGATCCTGATGCTGACCGGCGCCGATACCGAGGCCGACGCCATCCTCGGCCTCGATTCGGGCGCCAACGACTACATCACCAAGCCGTTCAAGTTCGGCGTCCTGTTGGCCCGCATCCGCTCGCAGCTGCGCCAGCACGAGCGTTCCGAGGACGCGGTCTTCTCCCTCGGCCCCTATACCTTCCGCCCGGCCGCCAAGTCGCTGACCGACGACGACACCGGCAAGAAGGTGCGCCTCACCGAGAAGGAGGCCGCAATCCTCAAGTTCCTGATCCGTGCCGGCGACCAGGTCATCGGCCGCGACGTGCTGCTCAACGAGGTGTGGGGCTACAATTCGGGTGTGACCACCCATACGCTCGAGACC
>JAPULJ010000499.1 GCA_027295145.1 Alphaproteobacteria bacterium
ACAAACAGAGTGACGAATGCGAGGCTTGCCGCCATCATCGATACCGCCATCAACCTGGCCCGCGGCGGGATCGCCCTAGTTTCGTGCCAGGCGCGAGCGTTATGGCCGAAGCGGGGATGGTGAAATAGCCAGCGGTGGAACCCCGCACAACCAAATTTCGCCTCACCGGTTAACGCGTACGCTGCAGGATGGTAACGCCGCAGGCGGCCTCGTCGAAGCCGATCACCCCGCCGCCGTTCTCGGCCAAAGCGGTGCGCGGCTCCTTGACCTGGCGCGCTCCCGCCTCGCCGCGAAGCTGGGAAGTCAACTCGTAGATCATCGACAGGCCCGTAGCCCCCACCGGGTGTCCTTTGGAAACCAACCCGCCTGACGTATTTACCGGCAGGCGGCCTTCGCGTGCGCTGGCGCCGGACTCCACGAAACGCCCGCCCTCGCCGTCCTCGCAGAAGCCCATCATCTCGGATTGATAGATCTCGCAAAACGAGGTCGCGTCGTGAAGCTCGGCGACATCGATGTCCCGTGGTTCGATCCCCGCCATCGCGTAGGCGCGCTGGGCCGCCGGGCGCGACAGGCCGGGTTCGTCCAGCGCCCGGTACTTGCCGCCGGTGAGAACGCATGCGCCGATCTTGACCGCCCGGTCGCGCACCGGGCGCGGCAGGCTCGCCAGATAGTCTTCGGAGCAAAGTAGCGCTGCCGCCGCCCCATCGCCGATTGGCGCGCACATGGCGCGGGTCAGCGGATAGGAGACCTCGCGATCCTCGAGTACTGCCTCGGGGGTGAGCTCGAAGCGGTACTGGGCGAGGGGGTTCAGCGCGCCGTTATTGTGGTTCTTAGCGGCGCCGATGGCGATCTGCCGGCGCGTCGTCCCATGCTTTTTCATATGGTGGCAGGCCTGCATGGCGTAGGTATCCATGAAAACGGTGCGCCCGGGCCCTTCGGCGAACGGCTTACCCGCCGCCTCGCCGGCCGCGCTGTAATAGGCTCGCCACTCCTGCGGATCGAGATTGTCGATGCCGGCCTGGAAGCCAGCGGTTTGCGCGTCCGGATCGTTCGGGATGAAGGTCTTCTCGACACCGATCGCCAGACTGAGCCGTGATTGCCCGGCCAGGATATCCTTCCATGCACCATGCAGCGCCATCGAGGCGCTGGCGCAGCCGCCTTCGACATTGATCATCGGCACGCGCTCGGGAAAGCGGCCCTCGCGAACCAGCGGGGTGAAGCACACCTGGCCGCGGATCGAGCCCTGCCCTTGCGTCCACATCCCGCAATTCGAGAACCAGGCAAACTCGATGTCGCCGCCATCGCCGAGCCCGGCATCGGCGAGCGCGCCTTCATAGGCTTCGCGGCTGAGATCCTTGAAAGACTTTTCAGGCCATTTGCCGAAAGCGGTCGAGAATGCGCCGATGATGTAACAATCGCTCATGCGTCTGCTCCTGGTCTTGCAACATGTCTCGCGCAAGGATACGCATCATCGATCCTATCGCAAACGTCAATATCATCGCTCGGGAGACCCGCAAGCATGAGCCTCAAGATACGTGCCCTCGCCGCACCCGACCGGGAAGCCTGGGAGCCCCTGTGGGCCGGTTATCTCGATTTCTACGAAGCCGACCTCTCCGATGAAGTCACCGATCAGACCTGGGCCCGCCTGATCGAACCCGGCATCGATCCCAACGGGTTCTGCGCGGTGACCGGCCCGGTGTCGGGCGAAGCGCGCATCGTCGGCATCGTACACTACCTTTTCCACGCCTCGTGCTGGTCCCTTGGTCCCTATTGTTATCTGCAGGACCTGTTCGTCGATCCCGAAATCCGAGGCAGCGGCGCCGGCCGGGCGCTGATCGAAGCGGTCTATCGGGCCGCCGACGAACACGGTGCCAGCCAGGTCTATTGGCTGACCCAGCATTTCAACGAAACCGCGCGGCGGCTCTACGACCGGATCGGTGTCGCCACGCCCTTCATGAAGTATAATCGGGTTTAGCCAGCCCAGCCAAAAAACGGAGGAACCATGCGCCCGCCCCACAAGGCACTCGCCGCTGCGTTGCTGATTACGTTCTCGGCGCCGGCCTTCGCCGATAAAGTGACCGACGCCATTCGTTCTGGCCAGAAGCACTACGAAGACCAGCGCCTGTCGAAATCAATACGCGAGCTGCGTTACGCCATCGTGCAGATAACCCGGCGACTGTCCGAAGCTTACGAGGCGACGATGCCGCCGGCGCCCAGCGGTTGGAAGACGCAAAAAGCCCGCCGCCAGGGCGCCGCCGGCGGCACCTTCTTCTCTGCCGGCACTATCCTCACCCGACACTACCGCCAGGAGGAAGGGCGGGGGCGGGTGACTGCTCAGTTGATCGTCGATAACCCGATGATGCAGGCCTTCGCTGCGATGTTCGCCAACCCACAGATCGCCGCTGCCTCAGGCTTCGAGCGCGTTCGGGTGCGCGGCGTGCGCGCCGACGCGCTCCTCAAATACGATCCCGACACCAAACGGGGCGAGGCGATATTGCTGCTCGCCGGCCGCATCTTCATCAAGCTCGACGGGCGTCGGATCGAAAACGACGGTATCATCCGCGATCTACTCCAGGGCTGGAACTACGAAGAACTCAAGAAGGTGGCGGATATCAGGTGAGCGGCCCCGGCGATCGGCTCCGCGGTTCCACCAAATGGTTTCATGGCCCTGCGCCGGCCTCGGACTCTGCGAACTGCGGCGCCAAAGCATCGAGTGGATCCCAGGGTTGCGCGCTATCGGAGTACACCACCTTGCTGGGCTTGAAGAGGCCCGGATTGTCGAGGCTCGAAGCGCGGACGACGCGTATCGAGGCGCCCTCGGGGTGGCCGCAAATCGGTGCGCCGCAATCAGCGCAGAAGATGTTCAATACCGGATCGCCACTGCCACCGGTATAGCGGTAAGTGGCCGTCTCGCCGGTCAGCGACATAGCCTCTGCGGGAAATACGATGTTGGCCATGTGCCCCGAACCGCTGAAACGCTGGCAATCGCGGCACTGGCAGAAGAACGAGAATCCCGGCTCGCTGGCAATCTCATAGCGAACCGCGCCGCAATGGCACCCTCCTTCGATCTTCATGCCTGCTTCCCCCCTATAACCAGACTGCACGTGCGCCGGAATTATCCGCGCGCGCTGCGGCGCCTGACATGCCGATAGAGCCCGTCGGATGGCCGCCCGGTAACGCGCAGGCGGTTGTCGCGCTGATAGTGCCGAATCGCCGTGGCCGTCTGCGGGCCGGCCAGCCCGTCGGACCTGCCCCGGTAGTAGCCCATTCTACGCAGGTCCGTCTGGATCGAGGCGACCTTGTTGCGGTGCTCGCCCCAGCGCCAGATCGGCGTACCAAGATTGACCTGTTCCTTGGTGGTGAGGGCGCCCGTGGCGCCGCCCACCGCGGCACCGATCAGAGCGCCGGCGAGGATGCTGAGCCCGCCAGTGGCGGCGCCGATCACCGCCCCGGTCGCGCTGCCGATGCCGGCGCCCGACAGGCCGCGTTCGGTCGGGTTGCTGCCGCACGCCGCGAGCCCCAGCGAAAGGGTAAGAACAGTTGCGATTTTCATCATCGTGCCGACCCCGTTTATTGTTTTGGTTGCCGTATCGCAGGCCCGCCATTAACCATATCGATTGTGGCAAATCCTTGATTGAGGTTGCGCCGTTCTCAACGATCCGAGTTTCCCGCCATGACCGAACTCCGCATCATTTCGCTGTTGCCGAGTGCCACCGAAATCGTCTGCGCGTTGGGCTTCGCCGGCAACCTTGTCGGGCGCAGCCACGAATGCGATTTCCCGGCCAGCGCCGGCGATCTGCCGGTCTGCTCCTCCAGCAAACTGCCGGCCGAGGGCACCAGCGCTGCGATCGACAATCAGGTCAAGGACATTGTCGAGCGCGGCCTGTCGATCTACCGCATCGATGCCGAACGGCTGCGCGATCTCGCCCCCGATGTGATCGTAACCCAGGACCAGTGCGAGGTTTGCGCGGTCAGTCTCCAAGACGTCGAGCACGCGGTTGGCGCGTGGACCGGCGCTGCCCCGGCCATCGTTTCGCTTTCGCCGTCAACGCTCGAGGATGTCTGGGAAACGATCACCAACGTCGCCGGCGCGCTGGACGCGCAAGCGCGAGGATCGGCCCTCATCGCCCGGCTGGCAAGCCGGATGGCGGAGATCGAAAAGCGCGCGGCCGAGCTCGCCGAGCGCCCGCGCCTCGCGACCATAGAATGGATCGAGCCGCTGATGGCGGCCGGCAACTGGATGCCGCAGCTCATCGAAATGGCCGGCGGAGAGAACCTGTTCGGCGAGGCCGGGCGTCATTCGCCGTGGCTTGACTGGCCGGTGCTTCGCCAAGCCGACCCCGACATCATTCTCGTCATGCCGTGCGGCTTCGATCTCGAACGCGCCGGCGCCGGTCTGGCCGATCTCGAACGGCTCGACGGCTGGCCCAACCTGCGGGCCGTCGGCACCGGGCGCATCACAATCACCGACGGCAATCAATATTTCAATCGGCCGGGGCCGCGTCTGGTTCAGTCGCTCGAAATCCTCGCCGAGATCATCCACCCCGAGGCCTTCGATTTCGGCCACCGGGGATCGGGCTGGATCGCGGCGGCGACGAGACAGGCTGAGCAATAAGGACGGATTCAGCAGCCGGCGCCTTGGCAAAGATCGCATTCAGCAGGACATACGCGGCTCGTTGCGGGTAGTATCGGCGACCCTCGGCGTGGGGTCAGTCCTCGCGCTGCAACGGAAGGGATTCGCCTGCCCATGCCCGTCATCGAATCGAAAATCGATCTCAAGTCCAAAAAATTCGCTAGCAACCGCGCTGCGATGCTTGCGCTGATCGACGAGGTCAAAGGGCTCGAAAACAAAATCCGCGAGCACTCGGCGCGCGCCCGCTCGAAATTCGAGAAACGCGGCCAATTGCTGCCGCGCGAGCGGTTGGCCCTGCTGCTCGATCGCGATAAGCCCTTCGTGCCGATTTCCTCGCTCGTCGGCTATCGCATGCACGACGATGACGGCGACGAATCGATTTCCGGCGGTGGTCAGATCGCCGGCATCGGCACGGTCTCCGGGGTTAACTGTGCGATTCTCGCCTCGGATAGCGGCATTAGGGCCGGCGCGCTTTCTCCGATGGGGGTGAAGAAAATAGTGCGCTGCCACACCATCGCAGTGGAAAACAAGCTGCCGATGGTGAATCTGATCGAGAGCGCCGGGGCCAACCTCTTTCGCCAGGCCGATATATTCGTGCTCGGCGGGCGAACATTCTGCAACCAGGCGAGGATGTCGGCCGCCGGCATTCCGCAGATCACGGTCGTTCACGGCTCCTCGACGGCGGGCGGGGCGTATCTGCCTGGGCTCAGCGACTACACAATCGCGGTGCGCGATAAGGCTAAGATTTTTCTCGCCGGACCGCCGCTGACCAAGGCGGCGCTCGGCGAAACGGCAACTGACGAAGAGCTCGGCGGTGCGGTTATGCACGCCACCGTCACCGGCCTCGCCGAACAGCTCGCCGAGGACGATGCCCATGCCATCGCCATCGCCCGTGACACCGTCGCCAAACTCGGCTGGAACAAAGATATCCCCACGCCGGCGAAGCGTGAATGGCGCGAGCCGCTTTACCCGATGGAGGATATTCTGGGCATCGTGCCGACCGACTACCGCAAACCTTACGATGCGCGCGAGATCATTGCCCGGCTCGTCGACGGCTCCGACTTTCTCGAATTCAAAGCGCTCTACGACAATATGACGATCTGCGGCAATGGCGCCATCGAGGGCTGGACCTGTGCCATCATCGCCAACAATGGCCCGATCACGCCGCACGGCTCGGTCAAGGCGGCGCAATTCATCCAGCTCTGCTGCCAGGCCGGCACGCCGATCATCTATCTGCACAACACCACCGGCTACATGGTCGGCAAGGACGCCGAGCAGGGCGGCGCAATCAAGCACGGCGCCAAGATGATCCAGGCAATCGCCAACGCGAGCGTGCCTCAACTCACGCTGCATATCGGCGCTTCCTTCGGAGCCGGCAACTACGGCATGTGCGGGCGCGAATACGACCCTCGCTTCATCTTCGCCTGGCCCAACTACCGGATCGCGGTGATGGGCGGCGAGCAGGCTGCCGGCGTGATGAAGACCGTGGAGATCGCAAAGTACAAACGCCGCGGCGAGAAGGTGCCCAAAGCACAGATCGATAAAATGTACCAATCGATTGTCGACAGTATCGAGGAAGAATCGAAGGCGCTCTACGCCACCGCCCGGCTGTGGGACGACGGCATCATCGATCCGCGCGATTCGCGCAAACTGCTGGGATACCTGCTTGGCCTGTGCTGGGACGCTGACCATCGCGAGCTCCGGCCGAACAGTTTCGGCGTCGCGAGGGGGTAAGGAGCGCCGATGAAAAAGTACCCTAGTTTCCGCAAGATATTGATTGCCAACCGGGGCGAGATCGCCGTGCGCATCGCGCGCTCGGCGCGGGCGCTCGGCTACCGCACCGTCGCTGTCTTCAGCGAGGCCGACCGCAAGGCACCCCACGTTGCTGCTTGCGACCAGGCAGCGGCGATCGGCCCCGCGCCGGCCGCACAAAGCTATCTCAGCATCGAGCGCTTGATCGACGCCGCACGGGCGACGGGCGCGCAAGCGATCCATCCGGGCTACGGCTTCCTCGCCGAGAACGCGGATTTTGCCAGGGCCTGTTCGGCGGCGGAGCTGGTCTTCATCGGCCCCGATGCGAAGGCGATCGACCTGATGGGCGACAAACGCCGGGCCAAGGAGAAAATGGAAGCAGCGGGGGTGCCGGTGGTGCCCGGCTATTCCGGCGCGCAAGACGCGCAAACTCTCAAACGCGAGGCCGGCAAGATCGGCTACCCCCTGATGATCAAGGCGGCGGCGGGCGGCGGCGGGCGCGGCATGCGCGTTGTCGAAAGCGCCAATGCTTTCGCGGATGCCCTAAAATCGGCAAGCTCGGAGGCAAAAAACGCCTTCGGCGATGGATCGGTGCTGCTCGAAAAGCTGCTTCAAGGCGCCCGGCATATCGAGATACAGATCTTCGCCGACGTGCATGGCAACATCATCCATCTCGGCGAGCGCGACTGTTCGGTCCAGCGCCGCCACCAGAAGGTGATCGAGGAAGCGCCCTCGCCCTTCGTCGATGTCGCTTTACGCAAAGCCATGGGCGGCGCAGCGGTCACGGCGGCGAAGGCGGCCGACTACCAGGGCGCGGGAACGGTCGAGTTCCTGGTCGATGCCGACCGGAATTTCTATTTCCTCGAAATGAATACCCGCCTACAGGTCGAGCACCCGGTAACAGAAATGGTGACCAGGCTCGATCTCGTCGCGCTGCAGTTTCTTGTGGCGACAGGAGAGAAATTGCCGCTGGCTCAGGATGATGTCCGCCTTACCGGGCACGCCATCGAGGCGCGGCTCTATGCCGAGGATCCGGCCAACAACTTCCTGCCGGCGGCCGGCATGATCGAAGCCTGGGAGCCTGCGGCGGGGGAACATGTGCGCTGCGATGCAGGCATCATGGCAGGGCAGGAGGTGAGCCCATTCTACGATCCGCTGCTGGCGAAAGTGATCGCCTGGGGCGAAGGCCGGTCGCTGGCGCGCCGACGGCTCATCGGGGCACTCGAAGAAACGGTGTTGCTGGGGCCGGCAAATAATCGCCGCTTCCTGATCGAGGCCCTGTCGAACCCGGTCTTCGCCAGCGGGGGCGCGACCACCAGTTTCATCGACGAAGAATTCGCCGCGCCCGCCGCACCTTCACCGAGCGCCCGTGCCATCGCCCTTGCCGCGGTACTTCTTGCCGGCTTCGATGCGCGAGCGATGTGGGGCCGGGACGCCGTCCCGCTCGTACCGATGCGCTTGATTGT
This sequence comes from Alphaproteobacteria bacterium, assembly GCA_027295145.1. Lineage (GTDB taxonomy): Bacteria > Pseudomonadota > Alphaproteobacteria > JAPULJ01 > JAPULJ01 > JAPULJ01. Next base: position 7,852 of record JAPULJ010000499.1, read on the forward strand.
CAATGGCGAGCAAATCGCGCTTTCCATCACAACGAGCCGTAACGAGCCGTTCAAAGTCGAATTAGCCGAAGAGACCGTCGAGATCGCCGTAACCGCGCTCGAGGGAACCAATCTCCGCTTCGAGAGCGCCGGCGTGCTCCACTCTGGGCGGGCGGTGCTCGCCGGCGGCAAGGTACATCTCGATCTCGACGGGTGCGCTCTGATCGCAACCGAGGCGTCGGCCTATTCATCCGGAGCAAGCGTGCAGGATGCCGACGGCTCGATCCGCGCGCCGATGACCGGCAAAGTAATCGCCGCCCCTCTCGACGTCGGCGCCGGCGTCGCCGCTGGTGATCTTCTGTTCGTCGTCGAGGCGATGAAGATGGAGCACGAAATCCGTGCGCCTTTCGCCGGCACCGTGTCCGCACGCCTGGCCAATGTCGGCGATCAGGTTCCCATCGAAGCGCCCTTGATGCGGATCGAAGCGGCGGAAGATTTAAAGTAATCATTACCAGTAATTCTCCCCCTCAAGGGGGAAGCAGATATGGTTGGAGCGGAGCGCTGGGGAAGAAATCAAAAACCGTCCGCATCGGCTGCGCCTCTGGGTTCTGGGGCGACAGTGCGGTGGGCGCCCCGCAACTGGTGAGGAGCGAGGGGCTCGACTATCTGATCTTCGACTATCTGGCCGAGCTGACGATGTCGATCCTGGCCCGCGCGCGCGCCCGGGACGCGGGCGCCGGCTACGCAGGCGACTTCGTATCCGTCGCCATGAAGTCGGTGATCGGCGAAATAGCGGCGCGAGGCATCCGCGTTGTCAGCAATGCCGGGGGGGTCAACCCAAGCGCCTGCGCGGCGGCACTCAGGGCTTGCGCCGATGAAGCAGGTGTGGCGCTGAAAATCACCACCGTCGAGGGCGACGATCTGTTGGGCCGGGCCGACGACTTTCGCGCCGACGGGGTTACCGAGATGTTTTCCGGCGCACCGTTCCCCGACGAGCTAATGAGCGTCAATGCCTATTTCGGCGCCTTCCCGATCGCCAGTGCCCTCGATGCCGGTGCGCAAATCGTCATTACCGGGCGCTGCGTCGACAGTGCCCTGGCGCTGGGACCGCTGATCCACGAATTCGGATGGCGGGCCGACGATTTCGACGCTCTGGCAGCGGGCAGCCTTATCGGGCACATCCTCGAATGCGGCGCCCAGGCGACCGGCGGGCTGCACACCGACTGGGCAAGCGTCGCGGATTGGCCGGCGATCGGCTACCCGATTGCCGAATGCACCGCCGACGGCAGCTTTTTCCTCACCAAGCCCGACGCCACGGGCGGGCTCATCGAGCCACAGGTCGTCTCGGAGCAAATGCTCTACGAAGTCGGCGATCCCGGCGCCTACCTTCTGCCCGACGTAAGTTGCGACTTCACACAAGTCGCTATGGAACCAGCGGGCAAGGACCGGGTGCGTGTGTCGGGAGCGCGCGGCAACCCGCCATCCGATAGCTACAAGGTCTCGGCGACCTATCTCGACGGCTACCGCGCGACCGCGATGCTGACCATCATCGGCCGCGAAGCCAAGGCCAAGGCCGAGCGCACCGCGGACGCCATCCTGACCCGCGTCCGCCGGATCTTCCGCGCCCGCAACCTTGCCGATTTCAGTGCCACCGATATCGAAGTTCTCGGCGCCGAGGCCGCCTACGGTCCTCATAGCCGCGCGCTCGACGCGCGCGAGATCGTCTTGAAGCTCGCCGTTGCTCACCCCGACAAAGCGGCGCTCGAGATATTCGGGCGCGAGGTGTCGCCGGCGGGAACCTCGTGGGCGCCGGGCACGACGGGGTTTTCGGGCCGCCCCAAGGCGCAGCCCAAGGTGGCCATGTTCTCCTTCCTGGCGCCGAAGGAAACGGCAATGCCTCGGCTCACGGTGGATGAGCAGGCGCGCGCTTTCGACGCACCGACCACCGGTGCTCTCCCCAAACCAGCGCTGGCGGCGACCTACGGGAACGATCTGCACCAGGTGCCGGAGGGCGCCCGCATCGCCGTCCCGCTCATTGCGCTGGCCTACGCCCGCTCGGGCGACAAGGGGGACAGCGCCAATATCGGTGTCATCGCCCGCCGCCCGGAGTTCATCGCCCTGATCCATGAAGAAGTGACGCCGGCGCGGGTGAAGGACTATTTCGCTCACCTTGTCGAAGGCACGGTCGAGCGCTTCGACGTGCCGGGGATCGGGGCTTTCAATTTCCTGCTGACCCAGGCCCTCGGCGGCGGCGGCATGGCCTCTTTGCGCAACGA
>JAPULJ010000005.1 GCA_027295145.1 Alphaproteobacteria bacterium
ATTAAGGGACATTTCTTTAACGTCGCGATGATTGCCATTCAGGCTTATTAACCTGATGTCCGCTTTTGACCCAAAGCGGACATAAGGCCCTTCCCAAAGTTGTCCCATCGGGTATTTAATTATGGTGTGGTTGTCCAATGGGAGGCGCGACCATGTTTAGGCTAGTTCCTATGGTGCATTATTAGGGCTACTGGAAGCATTACCCCATGTGCGGGAACACCTACAGGAGGGGTTAGCGGCCGACTGGAGAACCGCAAGAAGTTCGACTATACGGCACTGCAATGATTGACAATATAGCCGCCCCCTCCATGCTATTTGACGGTTAATCTCAGTCGATTGGGAAGGGAACGAATTAGGCCGAATGTAGGGCCGGCGTGCACGCTGCTATTGCCGCGGATGAAGTTGGTATTGCACCGGGATCGTGAAGGTCATTTCGTTCTTGGCAATTTCCGGCGGGATCGGCGGGACCGGCGAAGAGCGGTCCATCATCCGTGTGACCGCCAAGTTCAGCAGGTGCCATTGCGACCTCTTAATCAAATTGTAATATAGAATTTTGCCCCGGCGGTTTATGGCGAACTTGAGCATCACCGTGTCTTCCAGCCGGTACATCACGGCTTCGCGCGGGTAGGTTCCATGCCGCTTGAGCCAGAGCAGTACCTGATCCACATAGTTCAGTTCGCGAACTTCGCCCGTCCTGTTGCCAGATGCAGTGCCGACCCGTCCTCCCCCGGCAGCGAAGGAGAGGGCGCTTGCGGTCTTTTCCTCCCCCTTCGACTCGCCGGCGCCAGTCTTTGCACCCTGCTGCGCGGTGTTGGCAGGGGGTGGCTTGGTTCGCACCACCGCCCGGGCCGTCTCGGCCGGTCCCTGCACCGAAAGCCGCCGGCCTAGCGTTTCTATTTCCGGAAATAGGTTGGGTCGCTTAGGCTTCCGCTTTGGAGCTGCTGCGGCGGCGATCTTCGTCTTGGGCTTCTCCGTTTCCTTCGCAGGCGTGCTCGCAGTTTGTTCTGGGACACGCTTGCCGGCTGGCTCCGGGGTTTCTGGCGGCTCCGTTTCCTTGGCGCCCGATCCCGTCTTGTCCAGGCCAGCGACAAAACCCTGGGCCAGTGATTCGCGTGGCCTCTGCGCCGGGGCCTGTTCCTTCAGCGCGGCCTTGCCGGGGCTGTCGCCTGAACTTTTCCCCGATTTGCCAAGCTGGACAAAAATGCCGGCGGTGCCCGGCGATTCCTTGCCATCGTGATCGAACATGGTGCCGCCGCGATAGACCGGCTCTCCGCCCGGTAGGTTGATCGCGTATAGATAGGTGGCCAAATGGATCGCGAGCGACAGGATGAAGGCGAGCATCCAGTGCGCCGGGCGCAGGCGGGTCACTCGCCGGGCTCCAAGGTAAGCAGCATAACGCGACCCACGCCTACCGCCTCGATCAGCTCCATGATCTCGACCACGCGGGCGGCATCGGCGCGGCCATCCGCCTTGATGCGAACCACGGTGCCGGCATTCGCGGCCAACTTGTCCAATATGGAAAGCTGCAGATCGGCCTCGTCCACCTCCTTGTTGTCGATCGCGATGCGGCCGTCGCTGCCGACTAGGATGACGGTGTCATCCAACGAGCCCTGAATTTCGCTGGAAGAGCTGGGCGGATTGACGTTGAAATAATCCACAGCGTGCATTGCGCCGGTCATTATGAAGAAGATCAACAGCAGGAAGACGACGTTGATCAGCGGCAGGATCGTATCCGCCTCTTCCTCCTGTTTTTGGATTGGCAACTGCATGGATCAGCGTTTCCGTGACAGTGAAACGTTGGTGGCGCCAATCGTGCGAACGAGATCCAGTGTGTTGACGGCGCGCTGCAGCGGGACACCGGGATCGGAGCGGATCACGATGTGCTGCTCACGCTTTTCTGCCAACTTCGCCGTGATGACTGACCGGAGCGCGTGCTTTGCGACCGGCCTGGATCCAACGGCAACGGATCCATCGGCCCGCAGGCTGATCAGGATGGCGCGCTGGGCGGACGTTGCGGCGCCTACCCCGCTGGAAACCGTGAAATCGACCGAGCGCCAGTCGAGAAAGCTGGACGCCAGCATGAAGAAAACGAGCAGAATAAAAACCACGTCGATCAGCGGCGTCAGGCTGATCAACCTCCCGGTCGGTCGTCGCTGGCCGAACTGCATCGCTGGCTACTCCGCCGGCTGGGCGGCTTCCGCACCGGGACCGGCGGGTTGGCTGCCGCCCGTGGCTGGAACAATTTGCAGCGTGAAGACCCGTGTCACGGCATCCTCCATGACACGTTGTGTGCGATAGACGACGCCTTCCATCCAGTTGTGTGCCGCGGCCGCCGGTATCGCGATTATCAGTCCCGCCGCCGTGGTCAGCAGCGCGACCCATATGCCGCCCGACAGGATGGTGGGGTCGACCTTGTTACCGGCGTTCTGAAGGGCCTGGAAGGCGTTGATCATGCCAAGCACGGTGCCCAGCAGGCCGATCAACGGGCTGATATTGGCAATTAGGGCAAGCGGTCTGAGCCCGCTCCGAAGATTGTCGAGCTGAAGACCCGCCACGCGGGTGATCTCTTCCTTGAGCAGCTCTTGCCCGCGTACCTCGCCCGCAGACCCGTGCAGCGCGACCTCGAGAACGCGGGCGACCGGGTTGCGTTGTCCGCGAAGGATGCCCAAAGCCTCTCTGATCCGGCCGTCATGCCAGGAGTGGAGAGCCGGTTCGACGAAGCCGTGTGTGTGGACCCTGAGCATCACAAACTGGATGAGCTTTACGAGGATGAGCGTCAGCGCCATGACCGAGATGCCAAGCAGCAGATACAGGACCGGCCCGCCAACTTCCATGAAACGAAACAACTGCTCGACCGAGCCGACAGGCACCGCCTCCGCGACGTTGGCGGCGCCTGCTTTGGCTATATTCGGGTCTGCCATGGCTACTACCTTTCCTTTTTAGTGAACCCGTCCTTCGAGGGCTCGTTACCGGTCTTTATGATCATCGGCCGGTTGCCGAGACCGGGCGAAAAGCCTTGGCGCGGCTTTCCGCCTCGGCGATTTGCCGACGACTCATGGTTTTGCGCAGATCGTTGAGAATATTCTGCGCCGATGATCTCCCCTGCTGGGTAGCCAGGATGGCCCATTTGAGCGCCTCGGTGACATCGCTATTCTCACCGGTACCGCGGGCGAAACGCCTCGCGAGCTTTTCCTGCGCCTTGGCGTAGCCCTGGTTGGCCGCTTTCCTGAACCAGTCCAACGAAACATCCGGGTCCGCTTCGACCTCAATGCCGTCGCGGTAGATTTTTCCGAGGTTGTACTGCGCCTTTACGAAGCCCGCATTGCCGGACTTTAGGAAAAGGGCAAGGGCGCGCTTATTGTCCTTTTCGACCCCGAGCCCGGCGGCGTACATCTTGGCGAGGCTGTATTGCGAGCGGGCGAAGCCATTCGCCGCGGCGCGCTTCAGCCAGTATGCCGCCGTGGCGAAATTTTCCTCACCACCGCGTTCGATAAAAAGCAGTGCCAGATTATGCTGTGCCATCTGGTGGCCCTGATCGGCGGCCTTGCTCCACCACGCGACGACCTTGGCGGCATCCCTGTTGACCCCGGTGCCCTCGTCGTACATGACGCCAACATTGTATTGCGCGATGGGATCACCGTCCTTTGCCAGCTTGGTCCAGTGTTGCAGCGCGGTGGCAAATTCACCCCGCTGGTAGGCGCGCCACCCCTCTATGAAATCGGCGCGTGCGGGCTCGGTGAGGCAAAGGAGAACGAGCACGGCTATGAAGAGCCGTGCAATGCAATGCCTTCGCTGCGGCGATACCCCAGTCATGCGGTGCTCAATGAATGCTCTCGCTATTGGCCGGCCTCGGAACGCCAGGACGACGTGGCGGGGCGATTCTTGCGAGCCTGAATCATCGGCCGAATCAAACGCGGTTGGAACTGTCAAATCTGACAGATTTGGAGAAAATTTTTACCAGGGCGCGGACGGGGTTAGGCCGGGACCTTCTTACATTGCTCCGGATGTTCGGGGTCGGATGAGATGGGCACGGATGGGCGCTCGGCCTGTTAACCTGATGTCCGCTTTTGGCTAAAAGCGGACATGAAGTTAACGCCGATCTGAGGCCCCCTAGTCCGTTAACCTAACGTCCGCTTTTGACCCAAAGCGGACATACGCTTTTCTTCCCCAATGTGACAATTCCCACATTCGCCCTCGATGCGATGTGCCATGATCCGAGTGCAATCGGGAGGTGGATCGATGGGCAAGAAGATCACTATCCTCGCAATCGCTTTCGCCATTGTAGCTTACAGTCAACCGGCCTACGCGCAG
>JAPULJ010000050.1 GCA_027295145.1 Alphaproteobacteria bacterium
ACGTCATGGCCGGGATGGCCGGGCTCAACATGATCTACGAGTCGGTCGGCATGCACGCCAGCCTGCTCGGGTTCTGCCTCGAGAGCCTGATCCTGGGCGACGACATGCTGGGCCACTGCCTGCGCTGCGTGCGCGGCATCGAGGTGACCGACGATACCCTGTCGCTGGAGGTGATGCGCTCGGTCGTGCTCGACGGGCCGGGGCATTATCTCGGCTCGGACCAGACCCTCGGCCTGATGCAGACCGAATATGTCTATCCCTCGCTTGGCGACCGGACCACGCCCAAGGAATGGCTCGAGATCGGACGCCCGGATCTGGTGCACAAGGCGATCGCCAAGAAGCGCGAGATCCTCGACGGGTTTTTCCCGCAGCACTTGCCCTACGAGATCGACAAGGCGGTGCGCGAGAAGTTCAACATCCACCTCTCCAAGAAGGCGGTGGGGTTGTAGCGCGATTTCGAGCCGAAAGCGTAGATTCGGCTCGGGATCGCCCGGGCGCGTGCTGATCGACCGGCGATGCGCGTGGCGATGTCCGCCAAAAAACGCTGAAGAGCGTGAACCACCGCCTCGATGAGAAATCGCCGTGCGTTTCTACACACCCAAGACCTGCTGCGGTCATACGGTCAATTCGGAGGCTCGGCGAAAGAGACCCTCCAGCGTAACATTGCTTTAGATCAAAGATTGGCGCGGCGTGACGTGCCAATCTCTCAAGAATGACCGAGAAGCACGAGATCACCGAGTTGACGTCGAATGTAGCCTGTTGCGCTGGTGATGATGTCAGCCCGCATCGGCCGGTTGAACTCATTCTTGCCCCGGGAACGGTCGTGACATGCCCGATTTGCGGCGGCCAGTTTCGACGTGCTTGCTCCTCCTACAAGATCGATCCGGCGGTTTGGCCGAAAAGCCGCTGAGCCATTCAAAAAGAAGCCCGTCTTGCACTTGCGAGCAGGACGGGCAGTCGACAGGGAGGAGGTTGTTGGTCTCAGGCAGCTTGGGCGGGCTTCGCGAGGTGACTGGAACCGGCGTGCCGGATTCGATCCGAACGCATCAACTCGATCACCCGTAGACGTTTAAATCCATTGATCTTTCGTCCTGTGATTTTCGCGATATATTTCCCAACCGAGTGCAATCGCCACGATGACCGGAGATAGTTCCGCCAATATCTGGGGCCAAGGCAAGGTGATTTCGAGCATAGTTTAATCTCCCCTTCAGTACCTTATGTGCCGTGCTGGTCTTGCATTTGCAGGCAGTACGGGCAGTCGACAGCGACGACGCATCACGCGGCCTCGGCGAACTCGGCGAGCTGGTCATGCGCGGCGATTCGGATCTCATTCGGCGTCTTCATCTCGATCAACCGAAGGCGCTTCAATTCATTGATCCTGCGGCTGACCGTCTCGATCGTGAGACCGAGGTAATCGCCGATGTCACTGCGGGTCATCGGCAGGTAAAGCCATCCATCGGGATCGGAGTTGCGCTCTGACAGATCGATCAGGAACGATGCCACCTTTTCGGTGGCGTTCAATTGCCCGAGCCGGGTCATTTGTGCGCACACGGCCGTCAGTTCATCGCGCAGCGACAGCAGAACCCGTTCGCGCAACTGATGGTCCGTGGCCATCGCCGCATTCAGGGACAACAGCGGATGGCGGCGGACCACGACCTCTGTCACCGCCTCGGCCGAGTATCTATGGAGGTGCTCGCCGCCCAGCCCCAGCATTTCGCCCGCCCCGGCGAACCGGTAGATCTGGCGTCGGCCGCCCCGCGTTATCCGGCAACAGCGAAGCGTGCCGGTGACGATCTCAAAGAAGAACCGGGCCTCATCGCCATCGTAGAAAACGGTCTGACCCGCAGCGAAGGCCAGTTCGCGCGGCGGCCTGATTTCGGATTGCGGCCAGCGGGCGATTGTGGCCTCGCGCCGCGAGGTCACGTTCAAGTTGGCGACAGGCGGGATGCTGACTGCCCGGCAATGCGAGTGCTCGGTAATCGCGTACATGCTGTCTCCTCCGGATGGGTGCTCCCGCTGGCGGGAGGGCTGCGTTTGCTGGAGACATCAAAGGCCGATCTTGGCCGCGGGAACAGTCGTGTGTTTCCCTTATAAGGGCTTTCCCTTACGCCCCGCCTTCGGCGTCCGCGATGGCGTTCAGAAGGTCCGCTTCGGTCGCGGGCTTGGTCAGGAATGCAGCGGCGCCGAGCTGGCGGGCGCGTCGCCGGAGCCGCCCATCGGGGCTGGCGGTCAGCACTACGGCCGCGGTTCGCCGCCCTTGGTCGGCAAGATGCTGAAGCAGATCGAGGCCGCTCATTCCCGGCATGTTGACATCGATCAGCAGACAGCCGTGGTGGCCGGGGGCGCGGGCGAGGAAATCTTCGGCAGAGTCGTAGGTTTCGACCTCGAAGCCGGACGCAAAAAGCAGTGCCTCGAGCGACTCGCGTACCGCCTCGTCGTCATCGATGACATGTACAACTGATCGGTCCTGTCCGTGCATATCTTGCGCACCACCCCACAACATCAAAAACCGCAAACGCGGCCACACAGTATGTCGGGCGAAACGGGTTGGAGACAGTCAGTAGATTCCCTTATGTCTCACTCATTGTCCGGATCATGACCGGCCTTGATCGCCAGCCTGACCAGGTGAGAAAGGCTCTCGGCGCCGGTCTTGCGCATGACGCGGCCACGATGGATCTCGACCGTTCGCGGGCTCAGGCCCAGATGATAGGCGATGATCTTGTTGGGGTGGCCGATCACCATCTGGCGCATCACATCGGTCTCGCGCGGGGTCAGCCGAGCAAACCGCGCCGTCAGGTCGTCATCCGTTGCCACCGGCGCCGATGCGGCGTTGCTGATCGCCTGCTCGATGCTTTGCAGCAACCGGGCTTCCTCAAACGGCTTTTCCACGAAATCCGCGGCACCGGCCTGCATCGCCCGCACC
>JAPULJ010000500.1 GCA_027295145.1 Alphaproteobacteria bacterium
CATTTGGATTGGCTGTTCCTTTTTCAGTCTTGCCGATTGGTCGCCCTGCGGCGAAAAACGCGACGAAAATCAAACCACGGCAATCAAAGGGCACGCCATCGTCCTTCATGGAACAGGCTGGGCGGATGCGAGACTTGGCTCTCGAAACCGATGATCAGGGGTATGGCGCCGTGATCGTCAGGCGCGGGCGCATCGTCGGACAAGCGCCAAGCCGTGTTGTGGTCAATCGTGACCCCACCGCACATGCGGAAATGGAGGCCATCCGAGATGCGGCACGCAATCTGGGGACCCGCGATCTCGGCGACTGCGTACTGTATTCCACCTCGAGGGCCTGCCCCATGTGCGAAGCAGCGGCCTATTGGGCCAATCTCAAGGGCATGCGCTTCGGATCATCCATCTCCGATGCCGGAGAACCACGATTGCGCCGATGTTGACATCCAACCCCCAAGTTAGAGAACAGCCTGGGTCAATCGGCGACATTCCGAACTGCTGATGTATGTTTATGGATTGGCACAGCGGCGACAGGAGATCGAGGAGTTCGTGCGGCACATCGTGGCCGAAGCCGAGGCTGCCGAGGCGGGGGGAATGACAACGCCACACGCCATCGCCGAGCATTTCAACGCCAAAGGCCTCACCACCCGAAAGGGCCGGCGCTGGACTGGCGAGACTGTGGCGAAATTCCTCAGTAGCCCGGGTGCAAAGCGCTACCGTACCGGCGGCAACCGCAGCGGTTAGCCGACATCAAACGCCGGAAGGTCTGCTTCTGAGGTAACACCCGACATCAATCAGAGACGACGCAATGTCGCTTCCCAGCCAATCGGCGAAATCCGCGCTCTCCCGCAAAGACGACTGACCAAATTCGGTTCGACCAGATACAAGCTCTGACAGTGACAGCCGAGTTTTTGCGCGTTAGCCTTTATTTCCGGGGAGGTTGTCGAGACGGAAAAGGCGGCCAAGCTTATTGACGCGCAGCGCAAGCGGAACTTGAACGAATACAATTTGGAGCTTCGAATTGTTAGGACATGACGTTCGCGAGGACCTGGCCATGGTGTGCCGAATCCTCGCTCATCACCGTATGATCGATCTATGGGACCATGCAAGTCTGCGCGTTCCGCGTAGCGATGTGATTGCGGTAACGCCCAGGTTTTCAAAAACCTGCCTTCCCAGAACCATACGGGCTTCCGATGTTCTCATCACCGATCTCGATGGCAGGTTATTGGAAGGGTGCGGCGGGCTGCCCGATCAATTCGCGGTCGACCTGGAGGTGTACCGCGCCGAGCCGGCCCGCATGGCCTGCCTGTTCGCAAGCCCGCTGACGGCTATGGCGGCCGCTATTGCCGGCAGCGAATTGAAGCCTCTTACACACATGGAGTCCTCCGCGGGTTACGGTCTCAGTTCCTGGACAATGGCCGGTCTGGCCAACGACAAAGAACGCTCACGATCGCTGGCTAAGCAGATGTGCGGATCAACCGCCGTCAATCAGCCCGGGGTCGGTGTCTGGACCGCCGGCAAGGATATCTTCGACGCTCTTGTGACCATGTATCACCTCGAATATCTAGCGCAGGCAAATCTCGTAACGACAGGCCTGCCTGCCGGCGATGCTATTGAGCGAACGGATTCCGACAAACTTTGGGGCCAATTCTCGGGTCACCATCATGCCGTCGAGTTTCTTGGCTCGCTGGACCCAGGTCCTCTCGCTCACCCTTATCCGGCGTTTCGTGATACGTATGCCGATGATGGTGCATTCGGCGAGCTCAAGGCGGCTATCAGTTTCACCTGCCGGGCATTGTGGGAGCGGGACACGCTCGTCGCCTTTCTCGAACATGTGAGCCACCGCTTGCCGCTGGAAAATCGATTCCTGATCACCGCATCGCGCAATTTCCGTGACATGGCGCCGGCAGACATAACGCTGCTCGATTATGAGGCCAACTGGCTCGACGGACCGAGGCCGCCGAACTTTAAATGGTTTCACGCGCAGATCATGGCCGAACGCCGGGACGTTGAGGCGGTCGTGCATACCCATGATCTCTATGGCCGCGTTTATGCGCTTTCCGGCCAGCGGCTTGCGCCCACGTTTCGCGGCGGCCTTAATATCGCGACGCGGTTGCTGCCGAACTATCCCCGTTGCGACCTGATCGTGGATTCCGATGTTCGCCGGCAGACCATGGACGCGCTCGGCGATGGCCACATCGTTCACGAGATTGGACACGGCACCGATTTTGTCGCAGCGACGCTTGAGCAGGCCACAGTCGATGCGATACAAAGAGAAGCCTTCCTAGCGACAGACCACCTCTCGCGCAGATTTGGCCAGCCCCAGACACTGCACGCAGAGACAATCGACGATTTGCGCGCCGCCGAATTCTCTTCCGAGGACTGGTGGTGGTTCTACACCGCGGAGGTCGGCGCGCCGCGCCGCAGTGTCGCGGGTCTCTGATTTCCGGCTCAGTGAGGCAGTTCCGATGACACCTGAAGAATTGGAGGCAGGATAATCGCAGCAAATGGAAAGGCGCGTGATGAGGCATCGGTAAAGATCGCCTGCGTCCAGATGGAGCCTATTGTCGGCAAAAAGGACGATAATCTTCGCCGCAGCATCGAGATGATCGAGGAGGCCGCCAGCAACGGCGCCAGCCTTGTCGTGCTTCCGGAACTCTGCAACTCCGGCTACGTTTTCGAGACCCGCGAAGAGGCTTTCGCATTGTCCGAGGCGGTACCCGCTGGGCCGACAATGGAGGCATGGATCCAAGTCGCCTCCGAGCACAGTCTGCACATGGTCGCCGGGATCAACGAGCGCGACGGCGATGCCCTTTACAACACCTCCGTCGTCATTGGTCCCCATGGCCATGTAGGCACCTTCCGCAAGGTGCACCTTTGGAACGAGGAGAACCTTTTCTTCGAGCCCGGAAATTTGGGCTTTCCGGTCTTCAAGACGCCGATCGGGCGCATCGGGACTTTTATCTGCTACGACGGCTGGTTCCCCGAAAGCTACCGGCTCTGCGCGCTACAGGGGGCCGACATCGTCTGCATCCCGACTAACTGGGTACCGATTCCCGGCCAGGACAAAGACCGGGAGGCCATGGCCAACATCCTGGTCATGGCGGCCGCGCATTCGAACTCGATCTTTGTCGCCGCCGCCGACCGGGTCGGGAACGAACGCGCCCAGCCTTTCATCGGCCAGAGCCTGATCGTCAGTTACACAGGCTGGCCGATCGCCGGGCCGGCCAGCGTCGACAAAGAGGAGATCATTTACGCGGAAGCCAACCTCGCCGACGCGCGGCGCAAGCGAAACTGGAACGAATACAATCAAGTCCTCCGCGACAGGCGCAGCGACGTCTATGATGAAATGCTCGGCGCCCAGGTGGCTCCGGGCTGGTACTAAGGGTCGAAACAACCGCGCCTGGGGGCGCCGAACGAGTTCCGAAATTTCTCGCAATCACCCAAACAAAAGAGGACAGGGAGATGACGTCCAAACAAGGTAGCAAACAACAAGGTATCACGCGCCGCGGCGCCCTGAAGGGCATCGCGGCAACCACAGGCGTCGCGGCGGCGAGCATGGCCGCACCCGTATTCATCCGCAACGCCATGGCGGAAAGCCCTATCAAGGTCGGCATCATTTCGCCGTTGACTGGGGCCTGGACCGTCTACGGCAAAGCGCACATTTCGGGCTTCGAGCTGGCCGCCGACGAGATCAATGCCGCCGGCGGTGTTCTGGGCCGGAAGATCGAGTTGATCGTCGCCGATTCCAAGACCGAACCGCGCATCGTGGTCGAGCAGGCCAACCGCCTGATCCGGCAGGAGGGCGTGGACTTCTTGGCCGGTACCTTCTCGAGCGCGGAGCGCAACGCGGCCGGACCGGTGGTCAAGGCAGCGAACAAGATCCTGCTCTATCCCACTTTCTACGAAGGCCAGGAGAGAGAGTACTACCCCGGTGTGTGCAACAA
>JAPULJ010000501.1 GCA_027295145.1 Alphaproteobacteria bacterium
GCTGGCTTGACGATCGCCAGGGCGTCGCGCCGATCCGGCCAGAAGCGGGAGATCGGGACCCAGAACCAGCGATCGGATGGATGCAGTCGTGGTCGGGGCGTCTTCCGGTTCAGCAAGCCAGCTGCTGGCGTACTGCCAAACTTTCGAAATATGAGGCAGCCAACGCCCGATCAAGCCGATGCAGAAGGGCTACGAGGAGCAGGATGAGCATCGTTCGCATGGCCAAGAGGCTGTCTGGCCGATGGCCGGATTGCCAGGGTTTCTGCGATGTACGAGATTTTGACGAGCCACATGGGGTTAGGTCTGCCCTTGCGACCGATCACGGATGCCACTCCATACAGCACCGGAGTTGCTCACATTCGTGCTCCACCACCATTGCCGCACCCCATTTCACATGCTGCCTGACTATCTCCGGCGGTGACTATGGATCACCGCTGCTGTCCGGCACCAAGTCGCCTACGTCAGCACGACTCCATCGGGCAACCAATCGGCTGGACCAAGTTTTGACGAGGCACAACCCGAAATTGAGGTCCGCTTTACCCCCGAAAGCGGATGAAACTGAGGGTAGCCGCCGGAGTCCGTAGTTGACCCAACTCGACCTTAAGCGGCAGCAGCTTCTTACTGCGCTTGCTCTCCTGACATGGATGGCCTGATTTTCAATAATTGGATATCCTGACCTTCTCCAAGGGAGGGTTAAATATGGTCCAAGAGAGGGAAACGGCAGTCGTCGATCACTACAATGTCAACAGTCTTGGCGAGAGGATTTTGGACGCACTCCAACGCTCCGGCCTCGAACTTGATACCCTGACCCCGATTGATCTTGCCCCTGTTGACGAGTTCCATATGGGCGGCCGCGCCGCCACGGCACACGTCATCGGGATGATGGACTTGCCGGTCGGCGCACACGTACTTGATGTGGGCAGCGGGCTTGGCGGCGTCGCACGCTATCTCGCTGCCGAATGCGGGTATCTCGCGACGGGTATCGATCTTACGCCTGAATTCGTGCGCGTCGCTCAAATGCTGACGGAACGGACCGGTCTCACTGACCACGTTGACTTTCGCGCCGGTAGCGCACTCGACTTGCCCTGGCCTATGGCGAGCTTCGATGCCGCAGTGACGTTCCACGTGGCGATGAACATAGCCGACCGGCCTCGGCTCTATGCGGAAGTCGCACGCGTTGTCCGTCCCGGGGGTGTTTTCGCCATTTACGATGTCATGAAAGGACCAAACGAGGGCATGTTGTTTCCGGTGTCATGGGCGGAGACGGCAGAAACCAGTTTTCTCGCCACGCCAGCCGCTATGGGCAAGCTACTCGACGAGGCAGGTTTCGAGGTCACTCACGAAGAAGATCGCCGCGAATTTGCGCTTGAGCACCATCGCACACGCCTCGCAACAATCTCGGCCGCCGACGGCCCACCGCCGCTCGGGATACACCTTTTGCAAGGCGAAACAGCGGGCATCAAATCGCGCAACATGATCAAGATGCTGGAGGCGGATCAGATCACGCTCGGCGTCATCATCGCGCGTCGCCAAGATTGAGCCGGGACATGTGCCAGCGCGTCTAAATGCGGCTAATGTCTCCTCATGGCTAGGAACAGACATCCAGCCGCCCGAAATCGATGTCTGCTCTACCCCCGAAAGCGGACATTCCGAGGCCCACGCTGGACTTCCGGTTGTGACCCAAAGCGGTCATCGCGGCCGCTGGACTCATTCCCTCGGCAACAGTAAGCTTTCCTTGGCTATGCAGGAATATGGGGAGTGCATGGCATCAAATAGGGGGGATTACACGCAGACTTGCCGTTGCCGGTTACTCCCAGCTGACGTGTGCTGGGGGAAGAGGGCATGCTGGTTTGAGGACCTCCGCAATTTGGGTTTGCCAGAATGACCGACTGGTTCGTCAACGAAGCCTATTAAATGGGAGGAGAAATCCAAAATGCTGATTGTTGTAAAAAACATTCGTGAGCGTATGAGCGCTTTTGCCATCGTCGTGCTGCTTGTTGCGGGCATGGTATCGGTGTTCAGCGGATCCGCGAGAGCTGCGGAAAGCCAATTAGATTTCGTCTTGGTGGCTGTCGATGTGGCGCCTGAAATTGACGGTGTGAAACCTATCTTGATCTTATCGGGGCATGGCACGTTTACGTCGGGGTCGGTGATTGGTAGTGGAATTTACACCTACGCGGATCTTGCTACGGAAACCCCGAAGACCATCCTGAGCACGGGGACCTGGAGGGCAACCGAAGTTTTGCGATGGACCCCGTCTGAGGGCGGCGCCACGTACGGCCAAGTTCGTCCCGGCACCGTTGACTTGCGGGTGGACCTTATTCCGGAGCAGGGGCCGGTGATCAAGGGGGCTACTCTGAGGATCAACTGCAACGTGGGTTTGGCTGGCATTAAGAACAAAGATCCAGATACTGGAGAGGAACTGGCCGAAGGGTTCTGGCTCACTATTCCAGCCTCAGCAAACTTTGGACCTACGGGTGCCGTTGGGCCGTTTGTACCAAAGGATCCGATCCTTGGGGTCACCGAAATCACGGGCTAGGACGAATAGGGAGGTTGTCATGACACCTGCGCTAATGCGGGTTAGCGAGAAGATTTTCGTGCCAGTTACGAAGCTTTTTGTGGG
>JAPULJ010000502.1 GCA_027295145.1 Alphaproteobacteria bacterium
ATCGTCGAAGGCTTCCGCCCCGGCGTCATGGACCGGCTCGGCATCGGCTACGAGACCATCGCTGCAATCAATCCGCGCATCGTCTTTTGCGCCATCTCGGGCTACGGCGCCGACGGGCCTTATCGGGACCGCGCCGGGCATGACATCAACTACCTTTCATACGCTGGCATCGCCGAGCAGATGGGCGGCCGCGACGGCCCGCCCCAGCTGATCAATTTCCAGATTGCCGATCTCGCTGGTGGCACCCTGTCCGCCTGCATGGGGATCCTCGCCGCCCTCGTCGATGCCAAAGCGACGGGCAAAGGCCGCTTCGTCGACGTCTCGATGACCGATTGCAGCTTCGCCCATGCGGCGGCGGCGCTAGGCTCCTTCCTGGCCAACGGCGAGATCAAACCGCGCGGCCGCGACCGGCTGTCCGGCGGCACCTCCTGCTATGGCATTTACGAGACCAAGGATGGCCGCTATATCAGCCTGGGCGCGCTGGAACCCAAATTCTGGTCGGCCTTCTGCGAAGCCATCGAGCGCCCTGATTTGATCGAGAAACACCTGCTCCAGGACGAAGCAGACGACGCGGTGCGGGCCGAGGTCGAGGCCATCATGAAGACCAAGACCATGGCCGAATGGGAGCCGATCCTGGCCAAGGCCGATTGCTGCGGCGCACCGATCCTGACCCTCGACGAGGCGATGAAGAGCGAGCTGATGGTGGCGCGCAAGATGGTCGTCGAGGTCGACAATCCGGCCGACGAGACCATGCCGCAATTCGCCCTGCCGCTGAAATTCAGCGAGTTCGACTTCACCGTCGAGCGCCCGGCCCCCGGCCACGGCGCGCACACTGCCGAAATTCTCGCCGAACTCGGCTATGGCGAAGACGAGATCGCCAAGTTGCACGAAGCGGCGGTGATCTGAGGGCGAGCGCTCTTCTCACCCACAGCCACCGTCATTCCCGCGAAAGCGGGAAACCGTCTTGGTCCAGCAAAAAAAGGGCTCCAATTAAAGGGCTCTGACCCCTTTTACGCTTGACCTCTTTTACGCTTTTACGTTGAGGTGTATCACCACCGTGACCTCAAGACCATCCGAGAGGGCAGGTCTGCGCCGCGCAGCTCGGAGTGCGCCCTCCTCATGCAAATGGTCACGTGACGCGTTTCTCATCGCCAAATCGGGACCGCGTTTGCGATCTGCTACAGCCCCAGCCGCGAATGGTCGACATCCGGATAATAATCGGCAAGCATTCGGACACGATCCTTCTGCTTTTCAGACAACTCATCGCCGCGGCCAGAGATGCCTGTATTAAAACGGGTCTTGTCTTTCTGGCCGTCGACCAGCGTCACAGCCTTGGCGCATTCTTCCAACGTTTTGTCGAGTGCGTAGAAATCGGCAATCTGCTTGAGCGTGCCTGTCTTGTCCGCGATCAGATCCTCGTAACTGACAATGAGGCAGTCGAGTCGGGCCTGATCGATCGCGTCCATCCATGACGCATAGAAGGCGAAATACCAGGGCAGGAGGTTGTCGATGACAAGATCAATCTGGCCCGATCGGTCAAAGGTTTCCCAGCGGCCAACGAAAAAGGTGTTGGCGGTAGCCCCGCCGTCAAGGAAATCGGTATAGCTCACAACGATGTCATAAAGTCGCCGCACTTGGATCAGCGGCGTGATGTCGAAGGCCTGGAGCAGCTGGAGATTGGGTTCAGTAGCGCGAAAGTGCTGCTGGGTAATCGTGTTGCGGGTCGCCGCCTCTCGCAGATAGGGTAGGTGCAGCTCTTCCTCATTCTGCTGGAAGGCGAACGACAGATAGGTATCCTCCCAGCCGGTCAATGCCTGCAAGGTCTGGTTCAAGAACGTAGAGCCGCTTTTCGGCATACAGGCGATGACGATATGCAGGCCGAGAGATGCTTGGTCGAGCTCGGGCGCGAAGTCTGCGAGCTGTGCTGTCGTCTTCGCCGCCGTGATGCAGTGCATCAGCTCATTGATCCATACGGAGCGACCCGAATCAACGGCCAGCACCTCCCGCAGCGCAGTGACTGCCTTGCCATAGTCGCCGCCACTGGCGGCTAGCTGGTACTTACTGAGCGCTAAACCGCGCGCCGCCACCAGATTGTCGATGAAATCCTGGTTTGCCGGCGCTGCCTGATGAGCCCGCTTGAAATGCTTAAGGGCGTTCAAATGCTGGTCCTGCTGAACGGCGATACAGCCGAGCAAATTCAGCATGGTGGCGTTTGTGCCGTGGCGTAACAAAAACGTGTTGATCAGCTGCTCGGCTTCGCTAAGACGACCGCTTTGGAACAGCTTGATGGCTTGTACTTCGTTTGGGGCGGGCGCGTCGTCGAGCATTTCGGGCATGCGGGGTTGTAGCGACTGGAAAATTGCCACATTACGCTGCCGCAATTGCCATATGGTTAACTACAGCGAAACCCGTAGTAGCGACCAGTCTCTCATCTTTTCGAGTTGATCAATGTCTGCAACGGGTCAAAATCGGACATGCCCCATGCCGTGGAGGATGTCCGCTTTGCACTTGAAAGCGGACATATGTAGCCTCACACCAGAAAAGGGCTCTGACCCACTGCTGTCCCACAAAGTTTCATATCAAGCCTAGTTGTGTTTTGTGGTCGCGATGTTCGAAGCCGGGCGGCTTGTTGGTGAGCAGTGCCAGCATATCGCGACGCAGGAAGAGATTGACGGCGAGGAGCCTGACGATTTGCTGCAGCGAGTGGTCGAGCCCGGCGGTGACCTTCAGGTAGGCGAGCAGGAGATAGGTGCACAGGGCGATCCATATCTGGGTCATGACGGCGTATTTTGAGTTGCCGACGAATGCTTTGATTTTGAGGTTCAAAAGAAAAGGGGTCGGAGCCCTCAAAGAAAAGTAAGAAAAGGGGTCAAGTAAGAAAAGGGGTCAGAGTAAGAAAAGGGGTCGGAGCCCTTTAACGGGAATCCATGTGCGGCCAGGGTTCCTGGATTCCCGCCTTCGCGGGAATGACAATTTGGCTGTGTGACGAGAGAAAAAAAGGCCCGCCCGGAGGCAGCCCCTCTTCGCAAAGTTCTTCTCCGCGCCTATTCGGCTGCCGCTACCGAGGGCAGGCCGGACAGGGCCATCGCCAATTCGCCCTCGTCGTAGTTCTGATCGACGAGTTTGCCGGCGAAGTAGTCCGAATAGGCCATCATGTCGAAGTGGCCGTGGCCGCAGAGGTTGAAGAGGATGGTCTTGGCTTTGCCTTCCTTCTTGCATACGAGCGCTTCGTCGAGGGCGCCCTTGACCGCATGGTTGGCCTCGGGTGCCGGCAGGATGCCCTCGGCCTTAGCGAAGGTCACGCCGGCCTCGAAACACTCGGTCTGGTGATAGGCGCGCGGTTTGATCTCGCCGAGTTCGGCCAGTTGGCTGACCAGCGGCGCCATGCCGTGATAGCGCAAACCACCGGCATGGAACCCCGGCGGCACGAAGCTCGATCCCAGCGTATGCATCTTGACCAGCGGGGTCAGGTGCCCGGTATCGCCGAAATCATACGCATAGTTGCCGCGCGTGAGGCTGGGGCAGGCGGCCGGCTCGACGGCGATGACTTCCATTGCCTTGCCGCCGCGCAGCTTCGCGCCGATGAAGGGGAATGCAAGCCCGGAGAAGTTCGATCCGCCGCCGGTGCAGCCGA
>JAPULJ010000503.1 GCA_027295145.1 Alphaproteobacteria bacterium
GGCGCGGGCGCTCTCTGGAATATTCATCTTCGCGCCCGCCCGATCCCCGGCGCCCAGGCGGCACCGGGTGAGCAGCGCCAGAGCGCCGAGATCCTGATGGTCAACTCTGGCGGGGCCGGTGCGCGCCCCACGATCGACGGGCTGAACGCCACGGCTTTTCCTTCGGGAGTCCATGCGATGTCGGTCGAGGCCCCCGAGCCGACCGGGCCAATCACCGTGTGGCGCAAGGAGTTTCGCGAGGGCTCGGGCGGCGCCGGCGCATTGCGTGGCGGACTGGGGCAGGTGGTGGAAATTCAAGCGAACGAAGGCCACGAGTTCTACTTCAACGCCATGTTCGACCGTGTTGAGCACCCCGCGCGCGGGCGCGCAGGAGGGGCCGACGGTGCGCCGGGTCGCGTCAGCCTGGACGACGGCACACCCCTGAAGGCCAAGGGCCGGCAACGGGTTCCGGCGGAGCGCCGATTGGTGTTAGAGCTGCCCGGCGGCGGCGGTTTTGGCAACCCCACCGAACGCGACCCGGAACTGGTGGAACGTGATATCGCGCGCGGCTACCTGTCGGCGGAGCAGGCACGAAAAGAGCACGGGGAATGAGCGGTTACGAAGCGGCCCGGGTGAGACTGATCGAGCCTTCGCCGTCGATCACGATCTCGACGGCGGCGAAGGAGTTGCGCGCTGCTGGTGAGCCGGTCATCGACCTCAGCCTCGGCGAGCCGGATTTCGACACCCCGCCGAATGTGGTCGAGGCGGCATACGCGGCGATGAAGCGGGGCGAGACACGGTACACGCCCCCCGACGGCACGCCTACGCTGAAGGACGCGGTGCTGGAGAAGTTCCAGCGCGAGAACGGTCTCTCCTTCGAACGCGCCAACATCTCCTGCGCCAACGGTGCCAAGCAGGTGATCTTCAATGCGCTGATGGCGACGCTGGAACCCGGCGACGAGGTGATCTGTCCGGCGCCGTACTGGGGCTCCTATATCGACATGACCTTGTTGCTGGGCGGCGCGCCGAAGGTGATCAAATGCCCCATCGGTGATGGGTTCAAGCTGACCCCCACGGCGCTTGAACCCGTAATCACTCCGCAGAGCCGCTGGCTAATGCTCAACTCGCCCTCGAACCCATCGGGGGCAACCTATTCGACGGACGAGCTGCGGGCGCTTGGCGCGGTGATCGGGCGCCATCCAAGGCTGATGGTGATGTCTGACGAGATTTATGAGCAAATCTACTACGCCGACGAACCCTTCGCCTCCTTTGCCGCCGCCTGCCCGGAACTGGCCGATCAGACAGTGATCGTCAATGGCGTCGCGAAAGCCTACGCAATGACAGGCTGGAGGATCGGGTATGCCGCTGCCCCCGCGGCGCTGGCACGTGTGATGGGCAAGATCCAGTCGCAGTCGACTTCGAACCCCTGTTCTATCAGCCAGGCGGCCGCAATCGAGGCGCTGACCGGTTCGCAGAATTTCGTGACAACCGCACGCGCCGAGTTCCAAGCCCGCCGAGACCAGGTGATCTCGGGATTGGCCGCGATTCCGGGTGTCAAAATCATCGAGCCGACCGGCGCCTTCTACGCCTTTCCCAATCTCGGAACCTTCATCGGCCGACGGGCGCCGGATGGCATCCTGATGGAAACCGACACCGATCTCGCGACCTATCTACTTCGCGAGGGCAAGGTGGCGGGGGTGCAGGGCGCAGCCTTCGGTCTCTCACCCTATTTCCGGATCTCATTTGCGCTATCGCGCGCCAATCTCAGTACAGCAGTTGAGCGTATCCACGACGCGCTTAACGCCCTTCAATAAGGAGCCAGCCATGGCCCAGTTCAAACGTCTTCTTCTTACCGGCGCCTCCGGTGGTCTCGGCACGCTTCTGCGCAAGGAAATCGCGCCGATGGCCGAGGTAATGCGGCTCACCAACCGCCATGACATGGGAAAGGCTGGGCCAGACGAGGAGATTGTGCTCTGCGATCTGTCGGACAAGGAAGCGGTGATGGAACTCACCCGCGACGTCGATATGGTGATCCACATGGGCGGAGTGGGCCGAGAGAGCTCTTTCGAGGCGATCCTCCAGTCGAACTATGTGGGGTTCTACAATCTCAACGAGGGATGCCGCAAAAATGGTGTTAAGCGCGTGATCTGGGGCAGCTCGAACCACGCGATCGGCTTCTACCCGAGAACCCGGGTGATTGACGCCTCGGTGATGCCGCGGCCGGACAGTAATTACGGTGTTTCCAAGGTCTTCGGCGAGGGCATGGCGCAGTATTATTGGGACAAGTATCAGCTGGAAAGCGTCTCGATCCGGATTGGGTCCTGCTTCCCGGAACCGACCGACCGGCGCATGCTGACCACTTGGCTCAGCTATCCTGATTTTGTCCATCTGACTGAGCGCTGTCTAATCGCGCCCAGGGTCGAGCACACCATTATCTACGGTGTTTCGGACAACGACATGCGGCTTTGGGACAACCATATGGCAGCCCATATCGGTTACCGCCCCAAGGATAATGCGGAGGTGTTCCGCGCCAAGGTTGAGGCGGCGACCGAGCCTTATCACCGGGACGACCTTACGATCGCTGTGCATGGCGGAGGTATCGCCGCCGCTGGACATTTCGAAGATTGAGGCCATGGTTTCGCCGCGCTATGGGCCGCCCCGCCGCACTACGTATGACGTTGTGATCGTCGGGGGCGCTGTGATCGGCTCTTCCGTAGCCTACTGGCTGACCCGGAACCCGGCATTCGACGGCTCTGTGCTGGTGGTTGAGCGCGACAGCACCTATGAATTTTCCTCCACCGTATTGTCGACCAGCGCCATCCGGCAGCAATTCTCGAACCCCATCAATATCAAGATCAGCCAGTTCGGGGTCGATTTCATTCGCGCCTTTCCTGATATTATGGCGCCGTTCTTTCCCGGCGAGACGCCGCCGACTCTGGGGTTCAAAGAGCACGGATATCTGTATTGTTGCTCGCCGGAAGGCGTCGATGCGGCGCGCGAGCGGGTGGACCTTCAGCGCAGCCTCGGAGCCCATACGGTGTTTCTGGATCAGGATTCGATCCTAAAACGTTTTTCGTACCTGAACGTGGAGGATCTTGGCGGTGCGTCGTGGGGGGCGCAGGCCGAGGGATGGTTCGACGCGATAGGTCTTATGCAGGGATTCCGCCGCGCGGCCCGGTCAGCGGGGGCGGATTATCTCGACAACGAGGTTGTGGATCTGGAGTGCGAGGGCGACCGAGTCGCGGCAGTGCGCTTGAAGACCGGGGAACGCGTCTCCTGCGGGCAGATCGTCAATGCCGCGGGACCCCGGGCCCGGACGATCGCCAACATGGCCGGGCTCGACATTCCGGTGGAGCCGCGCAAGCGCCACAGCTTCGTGTTTTCATGCGCGACGCCGGTGCCGGGGCGGATGCCCAATGTCATCGACTGCACCGGTACCTTCGTGCGGCCCGAGAACAATCTTTTTCTTACCGGCAACACGCCGACGCCGGACGAAGCCGTCGCGGTCGACGATTTCGAAACCAAGCATGACGAGTTC
This sequence comes from Alphaproteobacteria bacterium, assembly GCA_027295145.1. Taxonomy (GTDB): domain Bacteria; phylum Pseudomonadota; class Alphaproteobacteria; order JAPULJ01; family JAPULJ01; genus JAPULJ01. The sequence continues at coordinate 3,518 of JAPULJ010000503.1, forward strand.
GAAGAATACATCTGGCCCGCGCTGGCGCACCGCATCCCACAGTTTGAAGCGATCAAGGTGCAGCAGTTTTGGACCGGTCACTACGCCTTCAACACGCTCGATCACAACGCGATTGTCGGGTGGCACCCGGTTGTGCGCAACTTCATGTTTGCAAACGGTTTCTCTGGCCATGGCCTACAGCAGGCTCCGGCGATCGGCCGTGGGGTGAGCGAGCTCATCGTTCATGGTGAATATCAGACGCTCGATCTCTCGCCGCTCTGCTACGAGCGTATTCCAGCGAACAGGCCCTTTCTCGAGGACGCGGTAATCTGAGTGTTTGAGCGCGGGCAACCAGAGCGGCACCGGGCGTGCACTATTGGCACCCAGGCATTCCCGAACGGTTTCATGACGTCGAATTCGATACGGCGCTAATGGGAGAGGCAATTTCATAGTTGATATGACATCAGACATATGATAACTATGCAACTCAGGTTTCGATGTGGGCATGCCAGCACGTCCGCTGTTTTCTCTGATAGGGAGGTTACAATGATGAAATACGTGAAAGTGGCAGCCGCGGTGGCGGTTGTGGGAATGTTGGCGGTCGCCGGGCCGGCGATGGCGGCATCAGGTGATACGCTGAAGAAAGTGAAGGAACGCGGCGCGCTTCTTTGTACCGGCCACAATGGTTCGTTCCTTGGATTCGCTGAGGTCGATGATAAAGGTGCCTGGAAAGGCCTCGACATCGAACTCTGTCGC
>JAPULJ010000504.1 GCA_027295145.1 Alphaproteobacteria bacterium
ATCCGGAAACAAAGTGCTCTGGCCGCGGTCAACACCCTCGACAAAACGCTTCATCAAATCCTCCCACCAATGGGCAGGAGAATCTTAGCAGCCTTCACGTTTTTACACAGCCTGGGTCATAAGCAGACATTAGGCAGTGCTCTCGGGACGTCCGCTTTACCCCCGAAAGCGGACATTGAAGCTCGCACGCTGGATGTCCGCTTGTAGCCACAAGCGGACATTAGAGAGCGCGAGACATTCACTCCCGCAGCCCCGCCTTACGCAAACCTTCCAGCATCCGGGCCACATCGTCCTCGCGCACAAACATCGGATTGCGGGCCTTGACTTCGTTATGGAAAATGGGGTTTTGGAGGTCCGCATTGAGATTGTTCACTTTTATCTTCGGCGTCGCCGCAGAGAGGCGGTCGAAATCTCGACTGCCAGATCGCGTGCGAGACTGCTCGGTACTGCGATACGGATCACTTCCAACTGATTGGATCGGGCCAGAACCCGAAACGTCAGAACTACCGTATTGTCCACAGGATTGGCGGCAACCGATTGGGCAACCGGTAGATCGAAGGGGCCGGGTCCGTGAAACTCAATGCGACTAGCTACGGGCCGATTTTTCGGCATTGTGCTAACTCCTTATGAACTAACAAAGAATCAGCCTACTGCTTTGTCAAGGTGAGCATCCCAGGGTGATAGGGCGTACCCTCGTAATGAGCCCCTGAATTGCCCGGCTAATGGCTGCTTTGAGTCAAAAGTGGAAGTTCAGCAGTTCCTCGCCCTACTTCCGCTTTACCCCCGAAAGCGGACATCGTCAGCAGCGTCCAGAATGTCCGCTTATAGCCAGAAGCGGACGTCGCCACTAGCCCGAGGAATGTCCGTTCCTAGCCAACAGGCGACTATCTCGCATCGCCGCCAAGCGTATCGCGATGCCTGTGGCGGGACCCTACCCGCCTGCGAGTACCGCTTCGAGAGCGGGAAGCGCGATCTTGAGGCCTGCGTCCTCGGCCTCGTCGCGCAGGCGCGCGAGTTCCGCCGCTGTTGCCTCGTCGCGCCGGCCCACACCCCAGGCTGCGATCGCCCGGCCGCGGGCGATGAAGAAGTCGGACCACGCCAGCGGTTCGGGACGCGTGTATTCCTCCAGTGCCGAAGCGTACCGTTCAACCCTGTCCCACTCCCCAACGTTCAGGCAGGCTTCGATAGCGTCGCGGTGGAACAATAGGTGATTGTGGCCCAAGGAACCCTCGCGAAGGAGTTCTTCACCGTCCGCCAGCGCCTTCCGCCGCGCATCTGCATCGTCGGTCGCGAGTGCGAGCTGAGCCAGAAGCCGCGGTCCGAGGAATCGCATTCCGGTTTCACTGCAGATCTCGATGCCCTGCTCCAATATCTTGACCGCCTCGGACCGCCGGCCCTCCGCTCGATGCAGTATCGCCTCAAGCTCGAGGAGCCCCGGTTCGAACCTCTTTGACCCAAGGTGGCGAACAAGAACGCGCAGCGCCTCCAGATTCTCCCTGGCCAGCGTCAGATCGCCCATTTCGTACAAGGCCATCTGGGTGATCCTCCGGGCAATCACTTCAGCGCGATGGTGCCCGACTATCTCCGCCGCTTCGGCCGCAACAAGGCCGTCCTCCACCGAGCCCCGCGGTTCGTTGAAGTAGAACCGGGCGCTCGCCGCCATGGGCAGGTTGGCCACCTCGATGAGGCCGAAACCGTTGTCGCGGGCGAGCGCGATGCACTTGTTGAAATAACCATGCGCAGATTTCATCCGGCCGCGCGCGTATTCGGCATCGCCCATCCCGCCGAGGGCGCGCGCCTCGCCTTCCGAAGAGTGCGCCGCCTGCGCATATTCCAGCGCCAGTTCGTGCTGTTCCAGGCATCCCTCGATGTTGCCGAGCGGGAAGTAGATGTTTCCGCGCAGATGGTGGATGCGCGAAAGATCGGCGACGAGGCCCTCGCCGGTCGCCGCGGCCTCGGCTTTTTCCAGGGCCTCTATCGCCTCGTCCATTCGGTCGGCGACCCGCATGCCGGCGGCAATTCCGATCCGGGCATGGCAGCGTTCGGTGTCGTCGCCGGCGAGCCCCAATGCGTCCTGGTAGGACACGATCGAATCGGCGACCGCACCCAGATCGTGCTGCACCTGGCCAAGGAAACTGGTGAGCGCGAACTTGTCCTCGCGCTCGCCAGCGAGTTCGACCCCGCGCGAGGCGAGCACGCGGGCGCGCTCGTAACGATATTCGTGGCTCTGGGCCCGCGCCGCCGCGAGGAAGGCCCCGGGAGCGGCCGGGTCCCCGGCGCGGTCGAGGTGCTCGGCGTGGAGCGAGGGATCGCGCTCTGCGAACCAATCCGCCGCACGCCTGTGCAGCGCGCCATTGCGCGTCCTGAGGAGCGAAGCGTACACCCCTTCCTGGATGAGCGCGTGGGCGAACCGGTAATCCTCGCCCTCGGCGCGGACCAAATAATGCTCGACCAGCCCGGCGCAGCTGTATTGCGGGCTTTCGATCAAATGTCGCAGGGTCTCCAGAGAGAATCGCTGGCCGATCACCGAGGCCGCCTGGAGCGCGGCCTTGTCGGGTGCCTCCAGCCTGTCCATGCGCGCCAGCACCAGGCTCTGGAGCGAGCCGGGCAGGCTCTCGTCCGCCGCCTCCTCGGCGTTCAGCAGGAGCTGCTCGAGGAAAAGCGGGTTGCCCTCGGCACGCGAAATGCATTGCCGGGCAAAATGGTCGCCCGCTTCCCGGTGCTTCCCGGCGAGTTCCAGCGCCTCCGCCTCCTTCAGCGGCGGAAGATCGATGGTCATGAGCGCGGCGCCCCGCGTGGCGCCCCGCCAGGCCTGGTCGAGGGGGTCGCCCTCGAGGCGCGAAGTCATCGCCACCACCGCCGGGCAGGCCGCGGCGGCTTTCGTCATTGCTGCGAGATGGCCCAGGGTGAGGCCGTCGGCCCAGTGCAGATCCTCCACCGTCACCAGCACGGGCTGACGCCCGCTCACTGCCTGGAGCAAGGCTGCTACGGTCTCCTGCTTGCCTTGGATGCGGGTGGCGTTGTCCATGGCGTCGTACATCGCCCGCTGCTCGTCCGGTTGCGGCAGGTCGAGAAGGTCGTTGAGATAGACGGTCTGCTCAGCCTTCAAGAGGCCGTCGCTAAGGGCGGCCTTCGCCGCCGTCCGCCGCACCTCCTTGCCGGCGCCCTGGGGTATCTGCACGAGACTGCGCACGATGGCGCGGATCGCGTCCTGCCCCTTGCCCACCCCGAAATCGAGCACATGGCCGCTGTGGCAGGCGAAACCCTCGCGCCCGGCAAGCGCCTGGAACTCGTCCATGAGCCGCGTCTTACCGATGCCGGCCTCGCCGCACATGTAGAACGCCTGGCCGTTCCCCGTCTCTCGGCAAGCCTCGATGACGCTCGCGAACTGCCTGAGCTCGTTCCTGCGGCCAACAAATGGGGTCCGCGCCGCCCGCCCCGAAGCCGCCGGGCCCAGCACCCGCCACGCCCGGACCGGGCTGTCCAGGCCCTTGACATTGGCCTCGCCCGCCGCCTCGCACTCGAACAGGCCCGCGACGGCGCGGTGAACGGCGGCGGAGATACGCGTCTCGCCCCGCTTCGCCATGTCGTCGAGGCGCGCGGCTAGGTTCACCGAATCGCCGGTCACCGTGTACTCGCGGTGGGCGGCGCTGCCGGTGCCGCTCGCCACCACATCGCCGCTGGCGATGCCGATGTGAACGGCGAGCCGCCGGCCCAGCGACTCGCCGAGCTCCGGCATCGCTCCGTGGATGTCGAGGGCGGCGCGGACCGCGCGCTCGGGATCGTTGCCGTGGGCGACAGGCGCCCCGAAGACGGCCATGACGTTGTCGCCGATGTGCTTGTCCACCGTGCCGCCGTAGCCCACCACGATGCTGTCCACCGTCTCGAAGAAGCGGTTGAGGAGGGCGTGCGTCTCCTCCGCATCGAGTTTGCTCGAAAGTTTGGTGAAACCAGAGAGGTCGGCGAACAGGACCGTTACCTCCCGCCGCTCGCCCTCGCCGAGATCGGTCCGTGACCCAGCGCGAACCGGGGCCTCCGCACCATCGCTCGCGGCGGCGTCAAGCGGGAGCGAGGCGATCGCCCGGAGGAGCTTCTTGCGGTGGCCGAGAGAGGCGACCCCAAGCTCCTTGAGATCGTCGCCCGTCAGCTCGTGCAGCATTTCCGCATCGACGTCGTTTTCCGCGAACGTTTGCACGTACAGGCCAAGGCCTAATCCTTCGAGCCATTGCGCAATATCTTCGGCCATCCGAATCGTTTGCTCCCAGACGCGCGGTGGGAGAGAAATACTATGTGTTGACGCGCGGTCAGTCCATCGCGGCCCAATGTCCGCTATGGGTCCAGGCTGTGTAAAAACGCGGCCCGGAAGAGGGTCGGCGCAACAATTGATTCAGTAATTGCCGACGCGTGAATCATTGTTGCTTGCGATGGCAGTTAGGCGAATCATTGTTGCGTGCTCGCGCTACGAAAATAGTTTTTACACAGCCTGGACCC
>JAPULJ010000505.1 GCA_027295145.1 Alphaproteobacteria bacterium
AAGATGCAGACATGGATCGAGGGTATCGCAAATGGTGGGGTGTGGGCCATTTCTGACTCTCGCCTGTTTGGACGTAATCCGTTAAAGCTCATCGTCGGCGGCGAACATGAAACGCTGAATCTCGCGCGACACGGCTTCCACGAATATGGCATTCCGAGAGACACTCTGCTACCGAACGCTTTCTGGAGGGAGGGACTCGCGATTCCATCACGTGTCACCAAAGAATTGGAGCAGAGCTTGCGCGCTCGCGGTGGGCTCTTCCTCAATCACGAAGTGTCCGCAATCGAGCGCCACCTCCGTAAGGTCATCCGCCCACTTGCACCAAGTTTCAGCGGGCGAATCCGCCTTCGAACTTAGATAGCCGCGACCCCACATGACCAACACAGGGCATTGAATCTTCCTGCCCCGGGCAAGATCGGCGCGGTCATGTTCAACGTCGCAAGTCGCTCCTGCTCGATAGTCCTCGCAGGTGGCTTCAATAACGGACGGTTTGCGAAAGGCACGCTTGTAAGCATCTACCGCCTCGGCATCCAGAGCGTCCCGATTACCGACCCAACGACAGAGAAGGTGCTCTAGATAGAAATCAGGATCGCCGCCAATGAGTCGCTCCGGAACGGGCGCTGGTACGGCGAGGAAAGACCAGTGATAGGTTCCGAGCGCACGTTGCCAATTCATGCTCTCCCATGCATCCAAGGTGGTTACGATATCGATAACCGCGAGCCGCCTGACTCGATGAGGATGGTCAAGTGCAAGACGGTACGCCACACGCCCACCCCGATCATGCCCCGCCAAGCGAAAGACAGGGTGTCCAAGCTCGTCCATAAGCGATAGGAGATCGGCAGCCATGGTGCGCTTTGAATATGCGATATGCTCAGCGTCCAGGGGGCGTCCAACACTGTTTCCGTAGCCGGGAAGATCAGGAATTATCAAGGTAAAGTGCTCCGCAAGAGTTTGAGCTACCGCATGCCAGACGGCATGTGTCTGCGGATAGCCATGCAACAATAAGAGAGCTGGGCCGCTTCCCCCGATGCGGGTGTAGATCTCCACCTCCTCGCTCTGGAAGCGGTGCTCTTCAAAACCTGAAAACATTGTTCAGCAACCTCTAATCAAATTTTCCGAATGCCAGGTGGACCCGCCGAACCACATGTAGCCAACAATCCGGCACTCTTCCAAGTTGGCCGCTGCCAATGACGGGGCGCCCGCCCACCAACCGCTCCGGATTGAGTTTGTGGTAGGCACAGGGTTTCGAGCAGTACGGCAACCCACCACGTATAGCGTCGCAGGAAAGTTACCCGATGCGTGATGAAAATTGTGCAAAAACCGATCCTGTGCCTTTTGAAATTAGCCCAACACCTATTTCGCCCGACATCCCGGCGTCGCTCATCGTCGAAGACTCGCCGAGAGGATCAAAGACAACAGGAAGACACCGGCCCCCGCCATATAGGCTGGAATATACGAATCGGTCTGGTCGTAGATCATCCCGCTGATCAATGGCCCGCCCGCCCCGACAAAGCCGACCAAGGCCAGGATCAGCCCCATCATCGCTCCAACGGATTTCAGACCGAATAGATTGACGCTCACCGTGGTGAGTTGGACGGAGGCGCCACCAAATCCGAAACCGACCACCGTGATCATGGTTAGGAGAAAATACCGGTCTCCGGAGAGCGCCAGACCAACCATCGAGATCGCCGCCAGCAACATCGCGATCTGGTAGGTTCGCAACTCCCCGAAGCGGTCGCTGATCAATCCCATGACGATCCTACCAACGGCGTTGCCCGCACCGAAGAAGACCATCGCCAGAGCCGCGAGCGGCAGGTCGAACCCCTTTTCCAGGATGAATGGCGCGACCTGTACATAGACGATCGACCCGGCGAACCACCAGAGCCCGAAGGTCAGCGCCATCCTCCAGAACAACCAGGTTCGCGCGATCGCGCCTATACTATCGAACTCCGGAGAGCCGCTCTTTTGGATGGTGTTGGGGGACGGCGGCGCGGATTCCGATTTTCCGCCCCCGGATTTCCCGGAAGCACCGGCCCCATAAGGCTCCAGCCCCCGGTCCACCGGATCACGAGCCAATAGAAAGGACGCCGTGATGATCAGGCCACCGGAAATCACGCCCAGCCACAAATACGCCTCGCGCCAGCCGAATTCGGCGATCAGGCGTTCAGCCAGCGGAGCGATAAAGACAGTGCCGATGCCGCCCCCGAGCGAGCCGATCCCCACCGCCAGGCCGCGACGCGCCTCGAACCAGCGCGAAATCGTCGAGACTAGCGGCGCCCAGGCCGCCCCCATACCGACCGCCGTCAAGCCACCATAGAGCGCGTAGAGATGCCAGACCTCGGTGACGAAGGCGCCAAGGCAGGTGCCGCAGCCGAAGATCAAACCGCCCGCCGCGATTGTCACCCGCGGCCCGAACCGATCGACGCACCATCCCATGGGCAGGGCGAAGACACCGTAAACGATCAGCCCGAGCGACATCGCGCCGGAAACCGCCGTGCGGCTCCAGCCAAACTCCTCCACGAAATACGGATAGAACAGCGTGAACGAGAAATAGGTTCCGTAGGCGCTGACGCCAATCACCAGGCAGGCGGCGACGATGATCCAGCCGTAATGCATCAGGCGATCACACAACGGAATTTTCGCGAGAGGGTCGGATAAGCAATCATGTGCCGGAGTGTATCTGGGAAATTCCTGTCAGGCGCGCATGGTGCCGATTGTTCGGGTGTGGGTGTGGGTGGCGAATTGATGTTCACGCCGCGGCCGGAAGTTGATAGAGGCCCCGACAGCAGGCCTGCCATCGAAAGTTGTCCAGTTTCGCGACCCCAGCAGTCAGCGCCCGCCGGCCCCCCGCAGGGTGTAGAGCCTCCAATTCCACTGTGAACGCGTTCGCGGTTGTACAGGGGTGCAGAGTTTGGCAAACGCTGCAATGGCAAATTTTGGCATCGACCGGATCGGCGTGGACTTCGTACCGCACCGCATGGCAATGGCAACGGGCGCGATACTTCGCGATGAAGCTTTCGTCGTCAGGTGACGCGTAGGCTGAGCCAAATTCCAACGAACTGCGAGGACTCTCGATGCGCAAATCCAACCTCCATGGAGAAAAGAAAATCATCCAAGCAGAACTGACAGATGCTAAACACCGTCGCCTGGTACGGCCATCTTCAATGCGCTCCTCGGGCAAATCCGACGGGCGTCTGGATTGTCTACCGGGTGGCGCAACGAATCGAGCCCGCAACGGCCGGATTGCGGCATAGACCTGACCGTCGATCGACCGCAGGCTACTTCCGGTATTGACCGATTTCCGTCTGTCGCAGTGCAACATGACCGCTCAAGATTGCGGCTGGCGCATTGGCTGACACGAGAATCGGACTCCAACGCTGACCAAGAATCGGAACAGTCAAGTTCCCGAAGACTAAGATATCAGTTCGGGTGGGGGGTTTGGGATGTCGGATGAGTCGCGGGTTTCGAGATTTCTAGTAGGAAACCTATTATAGAAATCCAGTTAGGCCGTCATTCGGACATGAGACGAGAGCATCGGCAAAGGCAATTTTCAACCCGAAGGCGACATTTGCGAATATGGACTCACCGGGACTGACAGCCGAACGGGGATTGATCGCTTCCGCCTACCTCCTGACCCTCGACGACGTCGCCAATTGCAACAAGCCAGTGACTGCAGTAGAAACTGAAGCCGACGTTCGCGAACTCGTTCCACATGCGAAACTTTGAACACGATACAGTTTTCGTCGAAACGCTGGGTCGAGAACGGCCTTTCGTATCCGGTCGCAGCCCTTTGGCAGTTTTTCAGACCGACACCACGATCTTGCCCTTCTGTTGGTTGGATTCCATGTACTGGTGGGCGTCGACAATGGCGTCCAGCGGAAAGGTGCGATCAATGATCGGTTTCAGGGCGCCGGATTGGAGGCCGTCGTAGATATACTGCTTGCCGTGGGCGAGTCTTTCAGCATCGTTTACGATTTCAAACAGCGTATAACCCCGGATTACCAAACCCTTCTTCAGCGCTGCGAACAGCGGGAAGATGGTCGGCGCAGGGGATAATGCAC
>JAPULJ010000506.1 GCA_027295145.1 Alphaproteobacteria bacterium
GAGCGGAATCTGGCACCGGACCGGGGACCTTGGCCGCCTCGATGCGGAGGGAAACCTCTACGTCATGGGGCGCATCGACGACATGATCAACCTCGACAGCGGGCGCATGGTCTCGCCGGGTGCCATCGAGGAGATACTGGAGCAACATGACCGGGTCGTGTCATCGGCGATCCTGCCCTGTAGCGACCGGCACGGCGGCACCCGGTTGTTCGCCTTCATCGCGGCACCGGGCATCGACGACCAAGAGGAGGTCCGCGAGGCGCTGGTCCAACTGATCCGCAGAGAGGCGGGGGACGAGTTCGTGCCCTACCGCTGGTCCTTCGTCGATGAGGTCCCGGTGACGCCGCGGGGCAAGGTCGACAAGCGGGCGCTGGCCGCGCTGATACCCGAAGACCTCAAGCCGGAGAGACTGGGCTAGCAGCCGGGCAGTTCCTTTGCGGTGAGATCAAGACCAATGGAGCTCGTTGAGCCTATCGTCGCGTTTATTATTATACCATATTATCGGGATGGACAGAGATGCCGCGACAATGCCTAGAGATATAGTTGCATCCCTGATCGCCAACGCCGCCGAGTGGCCCGACGTAGAGGCCCTGGTTCTCGCGCAGCGCGACGGGGAGGCGCTTACCTATCGTGAGCTCGTGGCCCGCGCTGCTTCAACCGCCGCTGCGCTCGCTTCCCTACCGGACCCCGATCGCCCTATCGCCATACTCGCCGTGTCCGAGCTCGATGTCGTTCCCGCTCTGATCGGCTGCTTGATGGCGGACCGGCTGTGCTTTGTCTACCCACCGCTACACGGCGCGGCGCGTCTAGCGCAGGCGCTTGCCTCGTCGAACGCGGTTGCCGCAGTCGTCGACGACGCAGGGCGTGAAACGGTCGATTCCGCGGTCTCGGGAAACGCCGATGCGGCACTCGTGGCGTGGTTGTCGCTCCGCGAAATCTACGCCGGTGCTTCAGCGTTTGCCGGATCGCAGCCGCCGGTGACGGCGCGCCCGGATGCACCCGGGATTGCGATCTTTACCTCGGGTTCCACTGGCCGCGCGCGCGGCGCCGTGATTTCGCGCGCGGATCTCTCCGCCCGCGCCGAGGCAGAAAGCCATTGGTTCGGTCTCGAGCCGAGAGAGACCATCCTGGCACTGTTACCGATATATTTCGACGTTGGCCTGACCCAGCTGTTGACGACGCTCACTCTGGGTGGAAGGCACGTCTACTTGGAGAACTGGTGGGTTGGCAGCGACTTCACCGCCGCCATTGCGGAGTTTGCCCCCGCCGGATTTGCTGCCTCGCCTGTGATTTGGTCGACGGTAATGCGCTTCGGCACCGACGACCGGTTCTGGCGCGCCCTTGCGGCCCTGAGCTACGTCACCATTTCGGGCGGCGATCTTGCGCCGGGGATGGTCGCCGAACTTGCCGCGAAGACCGGTGGCACGCGTTTGTTTAAGACCTATGGCCAGACCGAGATGTTCCGCATCGCATCGCTGCGGCCCGATGAGGTCGCGGCACGGCCGGACAGCGTCGGACGAGCTTATCCCGGCGCATCGTTTACGGTGCTCGCAAGCGATGACACGCTTGCCGCGCCCAACGAACCGGGAGAGGTCGTCGCCTGGGGCATGGGCCGCATGTCGGGCTATGTCGGCGGCGCGCCCGGTGAGGGGCTGAGCCCCGCGCCGACTTCGCTGGGTCTTGGCGAAGGCGCCCTGGTGCGGCGTACAGGAGATCACGGCGTTGTCGACGACGAGGGTTACCTTTACCTTAGGGGGCGGGCCGACGACATGTTGAAGATCATGGATCAAAGAGTCTACTTGCTGGAAATCGAGCAGTTGATCGGCGACGTGCTCAGCATCGCCGGACTCGCTGTGATTAACACCCCGTCGCGCTCAGGCCAGACCACCCTGTCCCTGTTCCACAGCGATCCAACGCTTCGCGAAGACAGTCCAGGCGTCCTCCAGAAGTTGCGCTCCAAACTGCCGCCCCACATGGTGCCAAATCGAGTCGTGCCGCTCCCCGACATGCCGCTTTTGCCATCGGGAAAGATCGATCGTTCAGCATTGCGCGATCACGTATAGTGTATTGAGTAAGCAAGAAAGCAAGGGAACTCTAATTTTGAACCTTGAAGAGGTTATCCGGGAATTCTTCGTCGGCGAACTTGGACTCGACCTATCCACGGTCACCAATTCCGACCTACTTTTTTCCAACGGCGTCGTCGACAGCTTCGCGCTGATCGAGCTCTTGGCTTTCCTTGAGGATGAGCTTGGTGCACAAATCTCGATCGCGGAGCTGACCATGGTGAATATAGATTCAATCGATGCCATCACGTCCTTAGTTGGGCGCGCTGTTGCGGAATGACTTTCGATCACCCCACTTCACGGCCCACAAGCGCGTGCAGTAACGCGGCCAACGCGGCCTGGTCGCAGATCGTGGGTGAGGTGGCCGCGCGCTTCGGTACACCAGTCTATATCTACCGCCCTGCCCTGATCGAAAAGCGGATCGGCGAGATCACCGGCGCATTTCCGGCACCGTTCGCGATCAGCTTCGCGGTAAAATCAAACCCTAATCCCTGGCTTCTGTCTTGGCTACGCGGGCGCATCGGCGCCGTCGATGTATCTTCTGGGGGCGAGGTCGCGCTCGCGCTGCGCTGCGGCTGGCCTGCGGACAAGATCACATTTACCGGCCCAGCGAAGACTGAAGCTGAGATCGAGGCCGCCGTCAAAACCAACGTCGGCGGGCTGGTGGTGGAAAGCCTAGACGAGGCGCATGAAGTTGACCGGATTGCCGGCGCGTGCGGTCACCACCAGAGAATCCTGATCCGCATTGCGCCCGCCGAAGCCGAGCCCGGGTTTGCCGTGCGCATTGCCGGCCGGCCGAGCCAATTCGGCATCGACGAGGCCGAACTTTCGGCCGCAATCGCGACGATCAACGGCTGCGCCAACCTCATGCTCGACGGCTTTCACGCCTATACCGGCGCGCAATGCCAGGAAGACGAAGCCATCGCTGCCCATTTCCGCACACTGTGGCGCCTGTTTCGCGAGGCGGTTCATCTGGCGGAGCACCCGATTTCGGAGCTGATCTTTGGTGGCGGCATGGGCATTCCGTATCATGACGGCGACGTCGCGCTCGATATTCCCAGGCTGCAACCCGTGATGCGCGAGATCGTCGACGAAATCGCTGCCGAGCCCGGGCTTGAGGCGCCGAAACTGAAACTCGAGATCGGCCGTTACCTGGTGGGTGAGAGCGGGCTTTACGTCACCCGCGTTGTGCGTACGAAGGTCTCCATGGGCAGCGACATCGTGCTCTGCGACGGTGGGCTCAACCACAACCTCGGGGCCTGCGGCCATCTCGGCGGCATTGCCCATCGCCATTATCGGATGCTTCCCGTGCGCGCGCATGAGCCCGCGGTGGAAAAGACCTACCGAATCGTCGGTCCATTGTGCACGACCATTGACACGCTCGCCCATCGAGTCACTATGGGCGAGTTGCATGCCGGTGACTTGATTGGGGTTCATTGCTCCGGAGCCTATGGGCCGAGCGCGAGCCCACTCAACTTCATTTCGTACGAGCCACCCAAGGAAATCGCCGTTCTCGAAGAAGACGGCGGGCATAAGTTCGAAGACATTACCTGGATGAAGTCACCCTTCGCCGCGACTTAAACCGCCATTAAACCAGGTTCTCCGTGGTAGGGACTGCCGCGCGGTTGAGCGCTGTGGCGATAAACCGGCGCAGGACCTTGCCATTGAACAGGACTGACGCTGCAACATAGAGAGCCGCACCGAGCGTGACCACCGCCGCGAGCTCCCCAATTTGGCCGAAATCCCGAAGCCATGGGCTTCCCATCATGCCCCACACCGCAAGCGTCATGATCGCCGCGCAGGCGACCGTCGCGCCAATTTCCGCGGCGAGCTCGCGATAACCTGTGCCCAGCACAGGCAGGCTGCGCCGCATATTAACGATCAGCCCCGCGAAACTCCCGGTGATCCAGCCCACCGCGGCCCAGAACGGGCCGAAAAATGCCCCTGTGACTGTTGTCACGCTGACGAGAAATAGCAGGACCACGACATTGCGAATATCAATATCCGTCCGACCAGCCGCGACTAAGGCGGGCCCCACCATGCGGCTGAGCAGATGGATCGGCAGATAGGCGACGATGATCTGAACGATGGGCACGATTCCTACCCAGGTCTGCCCGAGTGCCAGAGCGATAATCGCAGGCGCAACCAGTGCACCGCCCCAGCTGCAGGGAAGAATACGAAGGCGAGCAAGCCTGTGCCGCGCATGAAATAGGTGGCGCGCCGAGGGTCCAGGGCACCGAGGCGCGAAAGCGCCGGCAAAACGATCCTCGATATCGGGGTCATGACCAGTCGCGGCACAATCCTACCGATCGCGGTGCCGAGCGAATAGATGCCAAGGGCTTCCGCTCCGAACATACGGGCGATGATCAACCGGTCAGCGTTAATCTGGATGATCTGGAGCATGTTGCGCACGGTGACGCGGAACCCGAAGCGCAGCGGTTCTCGGAGGCCCGCCAGGCGGAATTCGGGGAACAGGCGTCCCCGGGTCATCCACATGCCGAGCCCGGCGCTGATCGTCACCGCCGCGACCTCCTTACCGGCAAGGGCAAGTGCGCCGTAACCCTCAATCGCGAGTGCGAGGCCGAGCCCGGCGCTCGCGATCATGGCGCTCGATTCGAGCACCGCCACCTCCCTGAACTTGATCACCCTCTGAAGCCAGGTGCTCGGCGCGATGCTGAACGCACGCACCACGAGGCATGCGGACAGAATGAACAGCACCGGCTCGAGCGCCGGCATCTCGAGAAAATCGGCGGCAAACGGCGCGGCAATGGCGACTAACGCCGCCATGGTGACGAACGAGATCACTAGAACCCCGGCGATTCGCCTGAGCAGATCTCGGCGTATCCGGGGCGTCTGCACCATGTAGATGGGCAGGCCTAGCGCCGCAATCACCGTGCCTGCGGCGATGACCACGGCACCGACGGCCATGACGCCGTAATCCTCCGGCTTGAGGAAGCGGATCGTCAATAGCGCCATGCACCAGGCAACGAGCTGGCTCGCAACATAGATCAGGATACGAAGTCGCCCGCCGGCGAGAACTCGTTCTTTGAGCGCCATTGCAAAGCTCTACCAATGGGAGGGAAAGTGACCCTACATATAAAATGGCCGCCTTAAGTTAAAATCGCTATCTTTGTTCTATTATGCGTGAGGATCGCTAATATTCTGGGGCACGTAGGGGGCTCCGTCACCCATTTATATTGCGATGAAATCGTCTGGTTATGCCTAACTCTATGACATCCAGAGGCGAAAAGAGCCTGATCGTCGAGCTTACGCCCGGTCCCCGCCCGGGCTTGCCCTATTTCCTGATTTCGGGTGTTGGTGGGCATGTCCTGCCACTTCAGCCGGTAGCCAAGTGCATCTTGCGGCATCAGGGCCTCGGCGTGATTTTTCCCGGGTTCGTCGATTCCGAGTCAGATTACGAGACCGTCGAAGACGTTGCGGAGCGGATGCTTCGCGATATTCGCGCGGCGAGGCCCAGCGGGCCGTATTTATTCGTGGGGTACTCCTTCGGGGGCATCATCGGGTTAGAGATGGCATCCCGGCTCTCCGTCGAGGGAGAAAAGGTCGGCCTCGTTCTCCTTGATTC
>JAPULJ010000507.1 GCA_027295145.1 Alphaproteobacteria bacterium
GAACTGGGCCAGTTTTTCTTTGGGTTGCGCGGCACTTTAATCAGGGCGCGTTTTGGTAGTACCCTTGGGGGGTATGAAGGGGGGGTGCCATGCGCTTAATGGGATTTCTTTTGATTTGCTGTCTGGTTGTTGGTTGCCAAACAACCCAACAACTGCAGGGGCGCGACAAAGCCGCCAAAATTCTGTATGCCCAATGTGCATCCAATAGATACGCATTCCCTTCGGAAGAACAAAGGTTCGCCCTCTGCCGGTGCGTCATTCCAATAGCGATTGATTATTTTAAACCAGAATTACTGAACGCGATTGGCCAAGGAAAACCTTGGCGTGGCTCGGGAGGACTATACACAGATGAAAAAGCGTTTGAAATCAGTGCAGTTGTAACTTGCCCAAATTCTGTCCGTCTCTTTCATGAATTCGAAATCAGGTCCATACAAGATCAAGAATTTATAATCTGGCCTAGAAGCTATCCCATACAAGGTTCCGATATTGTACGTAACGCAAATAAATCTGCTGCGTGTGAAGGATTTAAAAACTTCAACCCAGGATTAATTGCGGAGGCTAAGAGGCTCGGACTAAATGAAGAAAGTTGCGCCCAAATTCTGTCCGTCTCTTCCAAGAATTTGAAATCAGGTCCATACAAGCCCAGTCAAGAATTCATAATCAGGTCCATACAAGGTTCCGATATTGGACGTAACGCAAATAAATCTGCTGTGTGTGAAGGATTTAAAAATTTCAACCCAGCATTAATTGCGGAGGCTAAGAGGCTCGGACTAAGTAAAGAAAGTTGCGCCCAATAAAAGGCGGCCCGATCTGCTAACGCCACACCCTTAACCGAGGCACGGTTTGGTAGTACCTTTGGGGGGATATGCAAGGGAGGGGGATATGAGAAAACTTATTGGTGCGGCGGTTATGGCGATGGCGTTGTTGGCACCCTCTTTTTCGCAAGCTGGGGGAGGGGGCAGCATAGTGCAAGAGATGAGAGAGTTCTGCAAACAGGGACATGATAGTTACACATACTGTTTGGGAATGATTGCGGGCCTCGTTTATATGTTCGCTGTCAACCAGCAGACTGACCCCCGATTTAAGGCGTGTATTCCAAAAAGCGGAATAACCGGTGGGCAGATAACGCAAGAATTTTTAAACTGGGCTGACGATAATCCAAAGGAATGGCAGCGTGATGGTGTGTGGGGAATGGCAACTGTAATAAGAGAAACATGGCCCTGCAAATGACCCGCCACATCAAACTCGCGGCGCTGGTTGGGGAAGACCGGAGCCGATATGCCGGGTTAGATATAATCCATTGATTTTATGGATTTTTTTTAGAAGGCCTCAGTCCTTCCAGTTGCAGCGGCGGCGGCAGGGGCTCTTGGGCGGCGCCGGGGGAGATGTCGGTTTTCAAGACCCGGTCTGGCCGCCCGACGGGGAAACGGGGCGCCACGACGACACGAAGCACGCCTTGGATCCCCTCCATGGCAGCGTCGGCAACATGCTGGGCAACTTCCCCCCAGGGGCCGGCGAAGGTTCCGGTCTCGACCAGATTTTTCTGTGTCGCTCGGCCGATTTCCAAGCCGTCGCTGGTCCTGACCACCCAAACAATTTCCACCCGCTGCAGGTTGTCCTTCGGCGGATCGACGCGGACCCTGCCGTCGAGGAGGTATTCGGCGTAACGCTTTTCCCCGGCAACGGCGATCCCGGCCCCCTTGATCGCCGCCTTGATGGCTTGGGTCAACGAGTGGTTGCCGTCACCGGGCGCATTGGTCACCGCGTTGACCCAAAGTCCCGCCACCTTGGGCCCGACGGGTTTTAGGTCCTGTTTTTTCTTGTCGATCATGGCGGCAATGATTTCGGAGCCGTTGTCGCCGATTTCCTTGATCACCTTGGGCGAGCCGTAATCCCAATCCCGGCGGGTGGCGGCAACGCCCTGGGTTTCGGTGCCAATGACCTTGCCGTCGTAATCGAAAAGGGTCCAATGGATCAGCACCACATAGGGAAGCGGCGGGTCGTCGTCGTTGATTCTGGCCAGTCCCTTCAGCCGGTAACGGCTGTTGCCGCGGCGCTGGGTTGTGGTGCGGATGCCGTATTTCTCGAATCCCTCGGCCATGGCCTCGGCCAACAGTTTCAACATTGGCAGCGATATGCCGTCGATGGTTTGAATCCAGATTCCCGATGTTGCGACTTCCTTGACCAGGGGGTTGGAGGAGGAATCCGGCGGCGGCTTGAAGGGCCTCGGCAGCGGCCCGCAAGCAGCGGTCAAGGCCGTCAGGGCCAGGGCAATGGCCAGAACCAAAAACCACCGTCGCATGAATAAAACTCGCATGGTCTTACCGCCTACATCAACGCGCAGGAAACCATCAATCCGATTAAAAGTGCGATCACCAGGATGGTCATATGGGGCATGGCGCGATTCCCCTACCCCGTCAGGACAATGGCGGCCAAGCCCCGGCCGTAGTCCTTTTCCCGGCGCCGGGTGGCGGGCCGGTAGCTGAAGAACCGGGACTCAGCCGTCTTCCATGCGATCCGCCAACGACAACCAGTTGCCTAACGACGCAAGGTGGCAATAGACGAGGCCCAGCCAGCCGCGCTTGCGCCAGTCGAGGAAGACATCGTCGGGAAGTTCATTGAACTTAGCTTCGTCTACCACGTTGAAGTCGCTGACCGTCATCTTCTGCCCGGACTTCAACGTTATCTGCGCTTGGTTCGGCACCAACAGACCTTGGCCTTCGACCGCCGCCGCGAACGCCTTAGTCGCCTCAAAATGTTGTTGATAGGAGGTGCAGAACTTTAGCGCCACATCGATGATTTTCGTGGTCTTGCCGTCCTTGATGAGAGGCTGTTCGTCACCGTCGACAAGCAGGCTGGACCCTTCGTCGACGCAAAGCGTAAACTGTTGTTCCGGTCCAGCGAGAAAAATGAAGGGGAACCGTCGCACATAGGCGGGAACGTAAGACCTCGCCTCCCATTCGCCGGTGTCGGAGACAAACAGGTTGCGGGAATTCTCCAGTCCCACGACAGCCACCACCATGACAGGATCCATCCCGGCGAAGACAATCGGGTACTGGCCGACCGCGCGCGAGAACTCGATCCCATTCAAGGGCACGGAGTTGACCGCCCGGGCGAAGGAGAAACTCGAGTCGTTGCTGATCGATTTGCCGGCATGGCGCTCGGCCGAGACGACCTGCGGGTCCGTGTAAAATATCGGCATCGCTCGATCCCCAGCGGCTGGCTCGCCCATGGAGTTCGTGACTTGATCCGCCGTCGTCTCCGTTTCGTCCGCATCCTTCGGCACGGACTCGTCTGAGTTTTTCTTTTTCGCCTTTTTCTTCTTAAACATGTTCACTGCATCTCCGTTCGATTTTTCTTCCAGTCATTTCGGCCGTGATCCGCGTCGCGTATTTCGCGGTGGATCGGGCAATTGGGAAAATCCGCCCCCGTCGCGTGGCCTGTCGACGGGGGCGAACTTATTCTAACAGTTTTATCAAATGGCTGCAGCACGAAGTCATCCTGGCTCAGGTCGGCGACATTGATGCCGATCAGAGTGACTAGCAGACGTTTTACGACTACCCTCTGAATGTCTGCTTTTGACCCAAAGCGGACATTGTGATGCCGGTGGTGGGAGCCGTCCACCGCATCAGAAGCGGACGATTTATCGGTTGTTCCGAAACGTCTGCTTTTAGCCATTAACGGACTTAAGAAAGGGGGCCAGGGCCAGTATGAAATTTCAGCCACCAGATGGTTGCGAAAGACACTCACATACTAAATGCTGAGGCACTTGTTTAGAGTTGTTCCGAGTTGGAGCTTGCCGAGAAAAGTTAGTCAAAATGAATAGGGCTGAAAGACGTCGTCAAAAGAAATTAGCCAAAAAGGCGGCAAGGAATGGGAAGCTTGGAAAAGCCACAATTGGTTCCCCCGGGCAAAAGACGCCAGGCATCCAGCAATCCATAGCTCTAGCCATGCAGCATCACAACGCGGGAGATTTGCTCAAAGCCGAGGATATCTATCGACAAATATTGCAAGTCGACCCCAATCAGCCTGTCGCCTTGCATCTGCTCGGCCTGGCTGCCCATCAAGCGGGTAAGAATGAGACCGCCGTTGAACTCATCACAAAAGCCCTCGTCATCAACCCCGATTATGCCGAGGCGCACAGCAACCTTGGGCTTGCGCTCCAGAACTTAGGTCAACTGGATGAGGCCGTGGCAAGCTATCAAGAGGCCCTGGCCATCGAGCCGGATTTCGCCGAGGCGTATAACAACCTTGGCAATGCGCTCCACAAACAGAAGAAGCCGGAAGAGGCCGTGGAATCCTATAACAAGGCCCTTGTCATCAGGCCCGATTACGTTGCGGCGCACAATAACCTTGGCAATGTCCTCAAAAAATTGGGGAAGTTGGATGAAGCCGTAGAAACTTATCACAATGCCCTCGCCATCAAGCCCGATTACGCCGAGGCGCATAGCAACCTGGGCAACACGCTGAAAATTCTGGGGCGGCTAGATGAGGCGTTGGCAAGTTACCGCCGCGCCCTGGACATTGACCCCGGGCGCCACGACCTACGCCATTTAATATCCTCAATCAGTGGGGAGACCACGGACATGGCTCCGGAAAAATATATCCGCGAGTTGTTCGACGAATACGCGGATAGGTTTGACGATCACCTGACCGACACCCTGGGGTACGAAATTCCGGCTTTGATGCGCCAGGCCGTAGACGCATTGTCGGGGGGGCCGGAGACATTCCCCCGGGCGCTGGATTTGGGCTGCGGTACCGGCCTGGTGGCGGAAAATTTCCAGGACATGGCGGGTGAAATCGACGGCGTCGACCTTTCACCGAAGATGCTGGTACAGGCCGAAGCGAAAGGTGTCTACGCCAACCTCTATCTTGCCGACGTGCTTGAATTTCTCGAAGGGCCCGACGTCAGCCCCGCTGGGTATGACCTTATCGTGTCGGCTGATACCTTTATTTATATCGGTAAGCTGGACGGAATTTTCGCCGCCACCCGCCGCGCCCTAACGGACGGGGGACTGTTCGTTTTTTCGGTTGAACACCTGGAAGACGGCGATTTCAGGCTTTTGACCAGCGGCCGCTATTCACAGAGCGACGCCTATATCGAGAAACTGGCGGCGGAATCCGGGTTCGCGGTCGTTTGCCACGACCCAGTCACCGTGCGAATTGAAAAGAAAAGCCCCATTCCGGGCCGGATATTCGTGTTAGGGGCCGCCGGCTAATGAAAAGAAAAACATATATGATGAATTGTATGTTGATGACATTCTTGACGGCTCCCGTCGTACCTATTTTTCCCTGAGCGCCTGGCTGAAAGAGCCGATAAACGGCTCCAAGAGGTATTCCAGCACCGTTCGCTGACCGATCTGGATACTAGCCAGTACCTGGGTGCCGGGAAACAAGCGAAAGATCTGGCCGTTTTTCTCGAAGTGATCCTGTTCGGTTTCAATGCGGATGCGAAAATACGGCAGACCATCGTCACGGATCAGTTTATCGGGGCTGATTTCCGTCACCTTGCCGTCAATGCTGCCGAAACGAGCCAAATCGGGCGAATTTAGCCTGATCACCGCCTTCTGGCCGATAACAACATACCCAATATCCTGCGTCGGCAGTTGCGCCTCGATAATCAGACGGTCGCCCAGAGGAACGATTTCGACTACCGTTTCACCCGGCTTCACCACACCGCCCAAGGTAGTTACATGAATGGTCTTGATGATGCCATCGACAGGCGTAATTAACACCGTCCTAGCCAAACTGTCCTGGAACTTGAGTTGGCGTTGGGACAGTTCATCGAACTCCCGGCGGGCCTTTTCCAGTGCCCCACGTGCGTTTGCGCGGAAAATAGCGGACAGTTGCTTTAACTGGGCCTCGCTTCCCTTTAAGGCAGCACGAGCGCCTTTCAGTGCCTCCCGACCTTCTTCGGCTTGGCTTTTCATATTACTTTGCCGGCCCATCAGTTCAAGTTGACGAAACTTGGTCGTCAAATTTCTTTCTAACAAGTCTTCGCCTAAGGCCACCTGTTCATTCAATAATTTCAATGAATTACGTGAATTTTTAAGCCGTGCATTTAATTTCAGGACTGTTTGCTTTCTTTGGTTGATCAATTCTCTTTGGGTGTCGACTTCAGCCAAATAACTCTTGCGGCGAGTTTCAAATAGCGCTTTTGTCCGCTTGGTCAAATCCGGATAATCGCGGGTTAATTCCGGACGGAAATTCAATTTTTCCACCCCATCCGCTTCGGCGCGGAGCCGTCCGATTTCTACATCCAGGGCCAAAAGGCGTAGTGACAGTTCCTCTACATCAGCCTCGGTCTGGATAGATTCAAGGTATACCAAGACCTGACCGGCTTTGACCTCGGCACCTTCCTTAACGCTGATTTCGCTGACAATGCCGCCCTCAAGATGCTGGATTTTCTTGATCTGCCCCTGGGGTTTCACCTCGCCGGCGGCAAGGCTGACGATGTCCAGCTTTCCGAAGACCGTCCAAACTACAAATCCGACACACAGAAATACCACGAGAAAGAAAAACTTCTTGGTAATGGCGGGAACGCCGTCATCCAAGGGCGGCAAGGGGGCCAAGGGATCGCCCCAATCGTCCGGAAGATCTTCCTGAACAACCGTTTCGTTCATGGCGCAGTCTCCTCCTCAACACTGAATTGGGGATTGGGCTCTGTGCCGGCGTCCTCTTCCACACCGCCTAACCACCCGGAAAAGCCTCCTTCCCGTTTTCCCTTAAGTGCCGGATTGACATAGACGGAAGGTACGGGTTTTTTATCAAGGTCCAGGATCAGTTGCGCCGCCTGTTGAATGTAAGGATCAAGGGAACAGATAACGATGGTAACCCCCTCTTTGGTCATCTGGTTGAGCGTCGCATAGACCGCCCGGGCGCCGTCCCGGTCCAGTCCCTCCGTCGGTTCGTCAAAAATCGCCAACAGCCCCGTTCCCGTCATGGCCCGGGCAAGGGCTAGACGGCGGCGGATACCCAGTGATAAATGCCGCCCGTTGTCCGTAATCAAGGTGTTAAAGCCCTCGGGGCTTTGGGAAATAAAAGGCTTTAGCCCCGCTGCCTCAATTGCCGCATTAAGGCCGTTGTCGTCGATGCCGGGATTAAGTGTGCGGAGGTTTTCGGCAATGGTAGCGTTCAGGAATTTCGGTTCCTGCGGCAAATAACGTATCTGACGCCGCCACCAATCGGAATTGAGTTGGCGCACATCAACGCCGTCCGCGAGAATATCGCCCCGCTCTGGCTCTATCAAACCGGCCAGAAGCCGACAGAAAGTGGTCTTTCCCGCCCCGTTCTTGCCGGAAACTAGCAACACCGCTCCCGGTTGCAGATCCAGGTTAAGCGTTTCGAACAACGGTGTCGGTTGCCCATGAAAAGCAAACCGCACGTCACGAAGAGCCAACCCACCACGGTAACCGTCCAGTTGGGCACCCTCCCCCTGCTCCCGGGGTAGACGGTAAATTTCCTGAAAAAGTTTGATGCATTGCTTGGCTCTGGAAAACGTCTCGCCCAGCATGGAAAATCGGGACACCGCTGCCAGGGTCCTGGCACCCAGAATGTTGCAGCCGATCATAACACCGACATCCAGCTTCCCACCGACCACCAACACCCCGCCGACGGCAACAATGGTGATGGACATTGCCGCCATGGCGCTTTGGGTCAGGGACTGGGTCAACCCCCGTTGCCCGAAAATACGGCGTGTCAAGGAATGGGCCTCGCGGATATGGTCCTGCCAGGCGCGGAAAAGATACCGCCCCGCTCCGAAGGACCGGACAGTATCGCCAGCCTCCAGAGCCGAATCGAGATGCCGGTTTCCGGCGCTCGATTCCCGGATCAGGTCACGGTTGGTAGTGTCGACTTTGTTGGTATTCAGGGTCGCCAGCAACAGGACAACGCCCGAAAACACCGTGGCGATGGCCGCCAGTGCCGGGCTCAATAGCAACATCATGAACAGGAACAACAAGGCGAACGGAAGGTCGAGTATGGTGGCAATGTTGGGGGCACTGAAGGCTTGTTGAATTGTTTCGGAACCCCGCATGAATTGCCGTTTTAACCCCGGCGTCACCTGCTCGAAAGGTCCGATCCGGGCGGTTAACATCAATTTGAAATTATCCATTGACAGTGTTTCGTCCAGCCGGACGGCAACGGCATTGGCCAGTGACAGCCGCACCTGGCGGAAGCCGAATTCCATGACGGTGGCGAAAAGCGCGCCAATCGTCAATGTCGCCAGCGTCGCGTCCACGCCCTGGCTGACGTAGCGGTTTATGACCTGGATAACAAACAAGGGCCCCGCCAAGGCGAGCGCGTTAATAAACAACGACGCCACCACAAGACTGATGAAAACACCGGGTCGGCGTAGCAGACGTTTCAAGAGGTCTGTCATGGGCACAAGGGCCTAAAGATTGCGAATCACCCCATTTTACACGATATCTTCAAAAGCGAACTTGTCGAGCTTCGATTCCGGGTCGACGTTCGAGAATTCGGCAATCTTAGTAATTTCCCCTTCGGCGATAACCCCGTTGGAGTTAGTGTCATCGGCCTTGAAGATGGCGGCATCGACACCTTTATACGCTACGATCAGGAAGCTCTCCCCGGCGGCGTCCGTTTCTAGTCCGTTAGCCGAAAACTCTGCGATAACGCCGGCTGGCGTCAGGCTTCCCAGGTCGGCCTTCTTCATCTCCAAGACCGCCGTCTCCGTGGCGACCATGATTGCGGTGTTCTTGCTGAGATCAAGAGTCTCGAAAGCGTCTTGCGTGCCGAGGGTGGCGATCTCGGTAATGGTGCCGTCGTAATCGAAAATGTCGGTGGTGTTGTCTTTAGAGAGAATGTCGAAGTTGACAATCCGGGTGGTGCCTAAGCTGGTCGTATCGTTAACGATAACGGTTTGTGACAGCGTCGTGTCGTTCTTCAGCGTGACGTCGCCCGAGTTGATGAAGGTCGTTCCTGATAAATTGATGTTACCGGTAGTATCGACATTGATGTTCTCGACGCTGGTCAGCGTCACCCCGGTCAAATCGAGCCCGGTCGTGCTTTGCACCGTGACCGCGCCGACAGAACCGTCAATGACCTCGATGCCGTTGAGCGTGGTATCGGTCATGGTCGCGGTGCCGGCGGCCGAGAAGATCAACTGGTCGTTGGAACCGCCGAGGTTGCCGTAGGTGGTGAAGGCGCCCATCTGGGCCGCCGTCAGCGTCACCTGGCTGCCGGTGGTGGCGTTGAAGAAGTTGAGCGTCGGCACGTTGGTGATGGCGTTGGTCGACAGGTCGACGGCGCCGGCGGCGCCCAA
>JAPULJ010000508.1 GCA_027295145.1 Alphaproteobacteria bacterium
CGATATCTGTTCAAGAGGATGTTTTCAAAGCCTGAAAAACACCATCGAAAAATTGTCGTAAACGTCGTTCGCGACATAAGCGGAAGTCCAGAGCATTCAGCTGGGAGTCCGATTGACCCACCTCCTACGCGCGGAGCACACAGCTTGCTTTGCGCGGATGGCTGCAGCCGCATGGAGTATTGGGTTCGTGCGCCGACACATAACACACTACCGCAGGGGATCGAGATTCGACCGAATGAATTGACCGCGCCTAGTGCGTCCGGGGCGACGCTGTGCGTATGACGGTCATCTTCTCTTGGGTCATGTCTGCGGTTGTGTGGCGGATGCCGCCCACGCCGTAGCCTGAGGTGCGGCGCCCGCCAAACGGCATCCAGTCGACGCGAAAGGCGGAATGATCATTTACAATGACCGCGCCGCCGTCGAGACGTTTCGACAGATCGAGTGCGCGGTCGAGATCCCGTGTGTAGACCGCCGCTTGGAAGGCGAGCGGCAACCCATTTGCCCGAGAGACCGCCTCCGCTGCGTCATCGAAGCCGTAGATGCACACAACCGGACCGAAAACCTCAAGCGTCGAGACCTTTGCGGCCGCGGGTGGCTCGACCAAGATCGTCGGGGCAAACATGAAGTCATTGACCCGCGTTCCCCCTAACAAAATGCGAGCGCCGCAGGATGCCGCTTCACCGACCCATCCCTCCACCCGATCGACTTCGCGCGGCAGGATAAGCGGTCCGACATCGGTTTTGGTCGCCGTTGGATCCCCCGTGCTCAGCCGCGCGACCGCACCCGCGAATGTCTCGCAGAATTCGCCCTTGATCTGGTTGTCGACGAAAATGCGCTGGACGGATACGCAGACTTGGCCAGCATGGTAGTAACTGCCCTTTACCAGCGATGGCACCGCCTGCTCTATATCGGCGTCGTCGCAGACGATAACAGGCGCCGCGCCGCCGTGCTCCAGCGCGCATCGCGTTCCGGGCGCTAGTTTGCTACGCAAATACCAGCCGACCTTTGACGACCCGATAAAACTGAAGAACGCTGTGCGCGAGTCCGTGACCATCCGTTCGGCGGTCGGGATATCACAGACGCACACTTGGCACATGTCGTCAGGCAGACCCGCACGGTGCACGAGTTCGACAAACCGCAAGCACGTCAGTGGTGTCGTATCGGCCGGCTTAATGATTATCGGGCAGCCGGCCGCGATGGCCGGGGCGACCTGGTGGACGATCAGGTTCAGCGGATGATTGAACGCGCTGACTGCGACGACCGGGCCGATCGGCTCTATGCGGGTGAAGGCCACATGTCCGATGCCGGCCCCGGTCAAGTCCATTGGTATTTCCCGACCATGCAGTTGGCCGATCGTTTCGGCGGCGAGTTCAACTCCGTTGATGGCGCGGTCCACTTCGACGCGGGAATCGGCCAGCGGCTTGCCGCCCTCGCGCGCGATCAGTAGTGCAAAGGCGTCGCGCTGACCGCGTAACAGGTCGGCGAGGTGGCGCAGGATCTCTATTCGCCGATAGGCGGGAAGCCAGCTGTCCCGATCACGAAATGCTGCCGTAGCGCGGTCGAGCATGGTGTCGACCCCGGACCAGGGCGTGTATTCGAGCTCATCGATAACGACACCGTCGTACGGTTGGCGAACGATGAGGGGCTCAGCTCTAGTCATGGCAATCGCTCCGGTCGGAATCAAACGACGACGCAGGCGCTCTCATGCAGCTCGTCAATCAAGACACGCTTGTTGTCGCTGTAGTCAATTGGCGCCTCGACAACGTGTACGCCGCCATCACGGAAACTGTTTTCAAGGATGCCCTGGAAGTCCTCGGTAGCGCCGACGCGGTGGCCAACGGCGCCATAGCTATTGGCGTACTGGACGAAATCGGGGTTGCCGAATTCGAGCCCCCAATCGGGAAGATCCGCGGCAGCCTGTTTCCAGCGAATCATGCCGTAGGCGTCGTCGCGCAGGATCAAGACGACGAGATCGAGCTCAAGGCGGACTGCGGTCTCTAGCTCTTGGCTATTCATCATGAAGCCACCGTCGCCGCAGATCGCCATCACGCGCCGGCCGGGGTTCAGAAACGCGGCCATCATGGCGGACGGCAGGCCCGCTCCCATGGTGGCCAGCGCGTTGTCGAGAAGCACTGTATTTGACTGTTGGGTCAAATAGTTGCGGGCAAACCAAATCTTGTATGCGCCATTGTCGAGGGCGATTATACCGTCGCGCGGCATGACGGCGCGCACGTCGGCGACGATCCGTTGCGGGACCAGCGGATAGGCCGGATCGTCCGACCTTTCTCTGATATGCGCCAACACCGTCTCGCGTACACGCATGAAATAACTGAAGTCGTGCCCCGGCGAAGGCTCCAGAGCGGCCGCGATGCGGCGAAAGCTAGAGGCGACGTCGCCAATCAGTTCAAGCTGTGGAAAGTAGACTTCATCGACCGCAGCCGGACTGAAGTTGACGTGGATCACTTGCTTGCCCCCATGCTCCATGAGGAAGGGCGGCTTTTCGACCACATCGTGTCCGGCATTTATGACGAGGTCGGCACGGTCAATGGCGCAGTGCAGGTAATCGCCGTCCGACAGCGCCGCGGTGCCAATGTAAAGTTCATGGAATCTGCCGATCACGCCTTTGCCCATCTGGGTATTGAAGAAGGGAATGCCGGTTTTCTCGACGAACCCCTCAAGCGCACCGATAATCCGTTTTCGGTTGGCGCCGGCACCGACAAGTAGGAGCGGGTGCTTGGCCGCTCGAATCATTGCCACGGCTTCCTCGATAGCCCTCTCGTCGCACGAGGGCCGCCGCGGAGACCTCGCGGTGAATAGGGCGCGGTCAGTCACGACTTCAGCCGCTATATCCTCAGGCAACTCGAGGTGAACAGCGCCGGGGCGCTCCTCCTCAGCCAGCCGAAACGCCTCGCGTACGAGACTAGGAATCGTGTCGCCATTGACGATTTGCTTGGCAAATTTTGTGATGGGCCGCATCATGGCGACGACGTCGACTATCTGAAAGCGGCCCTGTTTGCTTGCTTTTATTGGTTTTTGTCCGGTGATCATTAGCATTGGCATGGCGCCGAGCGTTGCGTAGGCGGCGGCGGTCACGAGATTGGTGGCGCCAGGGCCGAGGGTCGCTAGGCAAACACCAGCCTTGCCGGTCAGGCGCCCGTAAGTGGCCGCCATAAACCCCGCAGCTTGCTCGTGGCGTGTCAGGATCAGCCGAATGTTCGATGTGCGCAGCGACTCGACGAAGTCGAGGTTTTCTTCGCCGGGTACCCCGAAGATGTACTCCACACCCTCATTCTCCAGGGCTTTGACCAGGAGGTCGGACGCCTTGATCCGCGCGTCAGAATTCGGAGTTGCAGAGGCGCGAGTGTCTAGGTCTCTCATGTGTCCTCCCCTTTCGGATCGGGCGTTTCGACTTGTCAGCACGACGGAACCGAAGAATAGCGTCCTGACCCGCGCAGCCCGTTCGAACGAGAATAGCGACTGACCAGGCCTGTCTGCCACGAATCTTTTAACGCGCTCCTCGTAGCGGCGCCCATTTGCGGGTTTGTCTACTCAGGTTGAGATTTCGGATGTGCCGTCGGCTAAGGGGAGTTTGACGCTGAGCCGTCTCCGCGGCGCGCGCTCCAGTTGAGCGACTCGAAAGTAGGAGGATGAGACCTTCCGTCGGCCAGGCACTCGCGAGTGCGCCGGCGCACACTCGTGATGACTTTCGCCTCGGTGGAACACGCCGTCGAATCCGGGGAGGAAGCAGGCCGGCTTCAAGACCTGTCGCCCTAGGCCTACACCACCAAGGGTCCGCTAATGGCTAACAACAGACCTTCTGAGCGGATCGAATAATGTCCGGGTTGCATCCAACATCGGACTTCACCGCCAACGCTCTCCAATTCCGAAGCTGACCCGACCCGGACATTCTATCGCAAGCCTTAGTAATGAATACGGCGACTCCGATTTACACCCAAGACTGTGCAAACTTTTGCTGGGTATAATAGCCTTCAGGTAAC
>JAPULJ010000509.1 GCA_027295145.1 Alphaproteobacteria bacterium
GCCACCAGCCGGGCCATGCTCTAGAGCATCTTCTGACTTTACGCTGTCATTCGATGAGCCGCTCTGGCCCACCAAAGGCCGGGTTCTTTTGTCCCGTGGCCGCGTCGCGCTTCTCATCCGATGACCCACATCGCATTTCGAAGCGCTCCTAACCCCGGGACAAAAGAACCCGGTCGAATGACCGCGTAAGGTCGGAAGATGCTCTAGCACCCAGAGTTATTTGCCCGATCTTTATCCGCAGGGATTAAAAATAGAGAAAGGTTCGGTATAAAAACAATCAAAAGAGAGAATAATCATCGGTACATTGTCGAATGCGCATTAAAATGCAACTATTACAAGATAATCCAAACTCGGGACTCCGTAAGAGAACCCGGGCCATGACAGGTGGAGGGCAAAATGATGAAGTATGTTATGTCGAATCGCCGGGCGGGTAAGTTTACAGATGAGGACAAAATTGCGTCGCGCAAAAGCCTGGATACATCTTTCTCACAGCTGAGCAGTTCAGTGGACATGTTGGGTGACAAATTCAAGGGTGAGACATCGCGGCGAACAATCTTTTTTAAGGCCGATCCTTCCGAAATTGAAATGAAACGCTAGGCATTCGGCCCTGATGTGATAATCGAGCCTGAAATAATTCATCACAAGATGATCGACAATTTTTCCTTCGACCTAATGAAAGCGGTTCCCTTGGATCTGGTGCCCGCGTTTCGGCAAGAGGCGGCGGACCCACGGTTTTTGGGGACCGATAAGGAAACAATTGTAACCGTCAAGGGCAACAGAAAGCCCCTGCATGGCGCGGAAGTGATACTGTTCCTCTCTGGACCAGGCGACCTTCGGGAACGTTTGGAGAAAAGGACCGATTCAAAAGGTCGAGTGCGTTTCGAGTACGCTTCCTTCTTTGAAGTGCTGGGCGTGATCGCATCCCCTTATGGTGGGTTCTGGCCCAAGATGGAAAGGGGCGGTGGTTATAAGATTGGTGTCAATTGTCCTCCGCTGCCGGATGACGGTCCGAACGGTTGGTGGCATCGAATTATGGAGACCCTCTACGATCAACGGAACGGCATGTCATCGAATGAAGTTCGTATCAAAGTGGGCGTGATCGATTCCGGTTGCGGACCGCATCCTTCCCTGAAGGAAGTTACCGATTGCGGTGCGATAATTGAAGGGACCGAACTGGCGAACCAGGGTGAGGGTTTGGACAGCGGTAGTCACGGGACCCATGTTTGCGGCATCATAGGCGGGCGCCCCGCGGCCGGTTGTATCGGCGGCATTGCCCCCGCGGCAGACCTGTATTCGGTACGCGTTTTTCCCGACAATGGAGGCGCCAACCAAGGCGACATAGCGGACGCTATCGATCTGCTATCCAATGATCATTCGGTTCATCTCATCAATATGAGTCTGGGAGCGTCGCAGGGCTCGCAAATCGAGAGAGATGCGATTGTAGATGCGCTGGAAAGGGGCACTTTGTGCATTTGTGCCGCTGCAAATAGCGCCAGCGAGGTTGAATTCCCAGCCGCATTTCCCGAAACGGTAGCGGTTTCCGCACTTGGAAAGCTGGGCATGGTGCCGACGGATTCATTTCCGGCGATCCCATCGGACCCGGACCTATTCGGAGACAATCAAATATATGCGGCAAATTTCACCTGTTTCGGCCGGCAAATTATCTGTGGCGGTGGGGGGTTGGCATAATTTCAACGGTGCCGGCGCGGTTTGGCAGCGAACAACCTTATGCCGCCATGAATGGAACCTCTATGGCCAGTCCGGCTGTCTGCGCGGCGCTCGCGATCTTGCTTGCAAAGGACGACGCCTATATGACTATGGAGATGAACAAGGCACGGGCAAAGTATGCCCGATCGCTATTAACCGCGAAGTGCAAGGATGTGGGATTGCCTAGGGAGTACCAGGGACGAGGTGTTCCGTTCAATAATTCTTAAGGGTCGAGATTGTAAAATATCGGACAATTGAACCTAATGGTGGTATGAATGTCTGAGTATCTGATCGCGGTCAAAAGGCACAAGCGCGATTCGGCGCCGCCGAATTGGGAAGAGATGCTATCCGATATTCAGGGTCTGATTTTGAAAAACTCCGGCCAAAGCCGTCGCGTGCGCGTCGATGCGACGCCAGACGCGATTGACGAAGCGCGAAAACGTTTATCGGATAGCTGCCATATCGAACCCGTAATGCACCACCATCCCATGTAGGAATGGGCCGGGCCGGTATGGCAATGTGCTATCTGTTCCATTGACGGCGCCGACGGTACGATCCGGATTATGGCTGACGACATGGCCAAGTCGGTCGATGCCGCGCTCGTGAACGCGTAGCCGGCGATCAGGCGTCTTCCGCGGCTGCCTGCCCTTGCAATCCGAAGAAGGAATCGTCCCGGTAGGCCTGGGGCAGCTCGACGTTGTCGGCCACCAGCCGGGCCTTGCGCGCCGGCTTGCCGCGCACCATGCGGCCGTTGTGCGGCGACGGCACGGCCGGCGCGGTCAGCGGATAGGCGTCGGCGGCCACGTAATCGCAGATCAGCAACCGGCGCGGCCGGTCCGAGAGATTCGGCCCGCCGCCATGCACGGTCCAGGTGTGCATCAGGCAGACGTCACCGCTCTGGCCCTCGATCGGCGCCGAGCGGGCTTCGAAATCGTCGTCCAGCGCCGGATCGATGGCGCCGACGAACTTGCCGTCCCGGTAGTGGCTGTAACGCTCGCGGTGGGAGCCGGGCACCACGCGCAGGCAGCCATTCGCCTCGGACATGTCGTCGAGCAGCAGCAGGATGGCCAGCATGTCGGAATTGGTGTGCGGGTCGTAGGCGTGATCCTGGTGATACTCGACCCGGGTCGCCATGCCCGGCAGCTTGATGTTGAGCTTGCAGTGGTGGAACTTGACGTCCGGGCCGATCAACTCGGCGACCCGGTCGGGGATTGGGCCATTGAACAGCGCCTCCCGGTAAATCTCCGAGACATCGACCGGGTTGGCGACCCGGCGTAATCTCGGCTGATCCGCCGTGTGGCCCGCCTCCAGGTCGAAGCGGGCCTTGCCGTCCATGGTCCGGCCGTAGTTGGCAGTCTGGGCGCGGGACTCTTCGATCCAGGCGTCGATTTGGCCGGTCAGCGCCGCGACGCCGGCTGTATCCACTGCCCCGCGGGCGATGGTAAAGCCGTCCT
>JAPULJ010000051.1 GCA_027295145.1 Alphaproteobacteria bacterium
ATTTTCCAACAGGTCAAAAACTATCCCTCTTTGGCAATCCGCTAGCTCTAGCGTGTACCAGGAGGCAGTCGTATAAAGGAGCTTCATTCACTCCGGCAACCCCGCCTTGCGTAGGCCGTCAATATGGTGCTCTAGATCCTCGGGGTTGGCATAAGGCTCGGTCTTCGCCCAGCGTTGGATCGAGAAACTCGGGTAAATTTTCAGGAACTCGTTTGCCTCAGCGCGGGCCTCTTCGAGCCGGCCCAACTGGGCATAGGTGATGGCAAATTGTCGCCGGGCATCCAGGGGGACCGCTATCTTCTGCAAAGTTGCCAAGGCGTCGTCGTACCGATGCAAAAGGTAGTACGCCGCCGCGAGGCTCCTAAAGCAAAAAACCGGACTGTTTGGATTTCGGCGTATGACCTCTTTCGCAAGTTCGACTGCATCTTCCGACCGACCGACATACGTGAGGGCGTCCACCATATGTGCCAATAGGCCGGCGTCATTGGGATTGAGGGCTTTGGCGCGCTCAAATTCTGCAATCGATTGGGCGTGTTGACGGCGGTCAAAAAGATAGACGGAACCCAACGTCCAGTGCGCTCTGTAGTCCGATGGGTCCAGATGCACTGCCCGTCGGGCCAGTTCCTGAGCTTTCGCAAGCAAGCCCACTGGATTTTCAGGTCCGAAATTGATCCATCTTGTATACATGAACGCCAAAGCCGAGTGCGCCCGTGCAAACTCGGGATCAAGCTCTATGGCCTTTTCGTAAAGTTCTCGAGCCTCCGCAAATCCTTCGTCCCTGTATCGGTAAACGTGCTCTTTTCCGCGTAGGTAGTAGTCGTAAGCTCTAAGGCTGTTCGTATCCTTCTGCATGGCGGCTGCACGCGCCGACTGCTCAAGCTTGCCACCAGCGGCTACAACGTTGTGCAGGATGTTTCCGACGATCTCATCCTGTACAGCAAAGATGTCCCCCATTTCTCGGTCGTAACGTTCTGCCCAAAGGTGACGGTCCGTAGACGCATCGATCAGCAGGGCAGTAACGCGAATGCGCTGACCGGCTTTCCGAATGCTGCCTTCCAAGACGTATCGCACGCCCAACTCGCGGCTAATGTCCTTCAATTTCAATGACCGACCCTTGAAAGCGAAGGCCGAGTGGCGCGAGATCACGAAAAGATCGGGGTTCTTGGACAGCCCAGTGATGATGTCTTCGGTAATGCCGTCAGAGAAGTACTCCTGTTCGGCATCGCCCGACATGTTGGTGAACGGCAGCACCGCGATCGACGGCTTGGTCGTGGGGCGCGGCCGCTCGACGGTCGTCGCTTTGGGCGCGACCACCGCGATCCGAGCGCCGCCGCTCCGCTTTCTCCCGGCCAAGAGACGACGTTTGCCCCTTATCTCCTCGAAGAGAGCGATGGTCTGCCGGCTCGGCCCTATTCCCAACTCGTGATCCAGAAGATCGCGGCAGACGATGAATTGCTTGAGAGCCGCATTGTCCCGGCCTTGCGCGGCGTAGGT
This sequence comes from Alphaproteobacteria bacterium, assembly GCA_027295145.1. Lineage (GTDB taxonomy): Bacteria > Pseudomonadota > Alphaproteobacteria > JAPULJ01 > JAPULJ01 > JAPULJ01. Next base: position 1,495 of record JAPULJ010000051.1, read on the forward strand.
CCGCATCAATGCTCGGTGGGCGGCTTCGTTGGTGGCTTCCAGTTCCAAGAGGCGCGAGGCCAAGGCGACGCATCGCTCCGCGTCGCACGCGGAGTTGAGGCTCTCGCTCAGCAAGGTGATCGCTTTGGTGCGAAGTCGTTCCCGCAACGGCCGCGACCAGGCTTCAAAAGCCTCTTCCTTCAACCGGATGCCGTCCAGGAGGTCGCCCTGATAGAGCGCCAGCGCCCGATCCCGATCCCCGGGGACCTCGGATGACGCAAGCGCCTCGAAATCTCGAGTGTCGAGTTCGGTCATTGCGCCGTCAATTCTGATCTGCTCCGGCTCGGCCCGAAGACAATCTCGGTACGGTCCCAAAGCCTTGCGGGTCGCCGCCAAGGCCTGTCGCAAGCTGGCATGGGCTCGCTTGTCGTCCCGGTCCCCCCACAAGAGATCGACCAGTTTTTCGCGCGACAATCCCCCGGGTCCGGCCAGGGCGAGCGCCGCGAGCATCACCTTGTTTTTGCGCGGCAGCGCAAACTCGCCCACGTTCTCGGCGGCGATCGAAAGCCTTCCCAGCAACTGGATTTCGAGCTTGCTCATGGTTCCGCCGCCCACTCATTTGCGCCCGGCCCATACAACCAGAACTAATTTACATAAAATTTACGCAAAGCCAAACGATGAATTTATCCGCTTGGGTAACACTCTATCGACGCTGCCATTGGGTCCAACCGTGGAATTTGGCCGAAACTAGCGGAATATGAAATTAGGGGAGCGATAGAAATGACAACGATCAAATGGAGCATCGAAGGACCGCATTTCGCCAACTGCAACTGCGATTACGGCTGCCCATGCCAGTTCACGGCCCTGCCGACGGACGGCACCTGCAAGACGGTGTGGGGCTCCTGAAGAACCCGGTCAGGGCGCCCAGCGCAAAAGCTTCGTGGTCGCCACGAGGCGACTTACGACACACCGGCTACTTCTAACACGGGATAGAAGGAGCCTGGAATGAAGAAGTCTATCGCCTTATTGGCGGCAGTGGTCCTCTCTGCATCCGCCGCTCAGTCAGAAAACGCATCAGCCCAATATGCATCCACCGACAGCAAGGAAACGATTGACCTCGTTCAGTGCCTAAAATGGTCTAGGCGCGGGTTGTCTCTACATCATCATCTACAACGCATACCCGCCGTCGTGATGGTGGCTAATTTAACTGCATGTGCCTTACAGTTCGAGGACATTGCCATCTACATCCAACAATCAGATGATGAAAAAAGGTCGGCACCCGATCAGCCGCGCCAATGAACTCAAAATACGGCGCGTCGATGCCATACAAGCCTTATCCGCTCACCGGTGATGTCGATGGTGTCGCCGTCGATGATGCGGGCCGGGCCGGTGATGTCGGCGAGGGTGGGCCTATCGCCGCAACGATAAGCGCGACGGCAAGGGTGCTTGATCGGCATGTGACGCGGCCAACTTCCGCTTATGGCTATGAACGGAAGTCTGAGCCATGCCGTCAGAACGTCCGCTTTACCCCCAGCAGCGGACATTCAAATTGGCGATGTCTGCTTTCTCGCCGACTTCGTCTGCTTCACCCCCAGAAGCAGACCTTGTTTGAGGGTGGCGTAAACAGCCGCTGTTGACTCAAAACGGACATTGGAGGCGGTGGGTACGATGTCTGCTTCAA
>JAPULJ010000510.1 GCA_027295145.1 Alphaproteobacteria bacterium
TAGACCATGGAAAGGCCGAGCCCGCTGCCGCTGCCGGCCGCCTTGGTGGTAAAAAAAGGCTCGAAGGCATGATCCCGGACCTCCGCCGGCATTCCGGTCCCGGTGTCGGTGATCGTGAGCATGATATATTGACCCGGCGCCACGTCTACCTGGGTCGCGGCATAATCGTCGTCGAGCAGGGCATTGGCGGACTTGAGGGTTAACTTGCCGCCGCCGGGCATCGCGTCGCGGGCATTGAGTGCGAGATTGACTATGGCGTTCTCAAGCTGGGCCGGATCCACCTCGCAGGTCCAAAGGCCGACAGCGGCGACGACTCCGATGTCGATGTTCTCCTCCAGGGTGCGGCTCAGCAGCGCGGCGATGTCGGCGATCAACTTGTTGGCGTCGATGGCTTTCGGTTGCAGCACCTGTTTGCGCGAGAAGGCCAACAGGCGCTCGGTCAAATTCGCCGCGCGCCTGGTCGCGCGATATATCGCGGCAAGCAGCGAATTGTCCTCCCCAAACTCATTTTGAAGCATCTCGGCGTTGCCAGAAATTACCGCCAGCATGTTGTTGAAATCATGCGCCACGCCGGCGGTAAGCTGGCCAACCGCTTCCATCTTCTGGGCCTGGCGGAGTTGCTCCTCAACGGCCTTGCGTTCCGTAATATCGGTTGCCACGTTTATCATTCCGCCTTCCGGCAGGCGCTGTTCGTGAATGAGTAGCTGAATGCCGTCCTGACGTTGCAGCTCGAATAGCCCCTTGGGCATGCGGTGACGCTCCAGTCGCTCGCGCAACCATGCGTCCACCCTACCTCGGGCTTCGGGAACAAGGTCCCGCGCCACCAATATCTTCATTTGATCTTCGAAGGAGGTCCCGGGTTCCGCCGATTCGGGCGCCGCGGAATTGACCGCCCGGTATCGCTCGTTGCTGAAAATCAACTTGTCGTCGGCATCGTAAAGGGTCACGCAATCATTCATGGAGTTGATGGCGGCGAGCAACTGACGAGAGCTTTCTTCAGCCTGTTTGCGCTCGGTGATGTCTTGGGTAATTCCATTGGACCGGATGAGATCACCGCGCCCGTTCAGAACCGGTTCCCCGATGACGTGCAAATGACGAACTTCGCCCGCTGCGTCGATGATCCTGTATTCTGTGTCGTAACCGCGCTTCATTTCCTTGGCTGTGCGATCCACCTCGGCGAAGCGCTCCCGGTCTTCGGGATGGATCCATTCGAGTTCTGCCGCGCGGGACGAAAACTCGGCCGCCAGTTCAGCGCCCGACGCGACGCCGCAGGTCTTTGCCAGTTCCTCGGAGCAGTAGATGGTCTTGTCCTCAACTTCGTCCCACACCCAATAGCCGATCTTGGCCATCCCGGCTGCTTTCAAGAGGCGCGCCTCGCTTTCGCGTAGGGCCGCCTCCGCTTGTTTGCGCTCGGTGATGTCGAGAACGATGCCCAACATCGTATCCGCCTGGCCATCGGCTGAGAGGGTTAACTTGCCTTGGGCGCGCACATGCGTGACGCCTCCGTCGGGCCTGACAATCCGGAATTCGCAGCTATAGGGGGCGAGTCCGTTCAGTGTATCATCGAGCGCTTTGATAACATGATCCCGATCATCGGGATGCAGAGCACCGAGAAAAGCATCGTAGGTAGACTCGATCTCCTGCGGTTCATAGCCAAATATTCGGTACTGCTCATCGGACCAAATTTCTTTGCCGGTTCGGACATTCCAGGACCAACTCCCCAGGTGTGCTATTTGCGCGGCCTGGGATAGGATCGACTCGCTATTTTTCAACGCCTCCTCGGCCCGCTTGCTCTCGGTGATGTCCAAACTGGCGCCAAACATCTTTTCGGGCTGACCGTCAGCGGAGAGCGATAACTTGCCTTGGACACGAAGATATCTGACGACACCGTCGGGCCTGACGATCCGATATTCACAGCTATAGGGGGCATGTCCGTTTAACGCGTCCGTGGCCGTCTTGCGAACGAAGTCCCGATCGTCGGGATGCACAGCACCGAGAAATGCATCGTAGGTTGACTCTATCTCCTGCGGCTCATAGCCAAAAATTCGAAATTGCTCATCGGACCAAATTTCTTCACCGGTTCGGATATTCCAGACCCAGCTGCCCAGGTGCGCTAATTTCTGGGCCTGGGACAGGTGAAGCTCGCTATTCTTCAACGCCTCCTCGGCCCGCTTGCGCTCGGTGATGTCCGTGTTCACGAGAAGGGTCGCGCCATCCGGCGTCCGCTCCTCGCGGAGTTCGAGCCAGCGTCCGTCCCGTCGTAGCTGTACCAGCGGGCCGGACGGATTTCGGTGCTGCGCCATGCGCGCGCGGATAAAGGACTCCTCGTTGTCAATGGCATCGAGAATTCGGCCCGTACGGATGTTCTCCCTGAGCATCTCCTCGAAGGAGATGCCAGGCACGATTTTGGGAGCAAGGTCCGGGTTCAGTTGCTTGAAGCGACGGTTACAGAAAACCATTCGGTCCTCGGCATCGAACAGCGCGAAGCCGTCCGATACACTGTCAATCGCAGCCATAAATTCCGTCTGCGCGCTGGCTGCGATGTCTTCTACGTCTTGGTTGGCACTAGAAGCGGGTTCGCCATTTCGCAATTTTCTGACTGGAGCGGACTTCCCGTGGCCAGCCTTATAGGCTTGGTCTCGCTCAAAGTCGGGCATAATAGCCGCCCCTCCCCGCAATGCTCGTTCTTCCGCAAGCAGTTTATGCTATTATACTTACAATCAAATACCAATTAAATATGGTTGTATACTTTGGTTTTGAGATCAACTTCTACTTTTAATTTTAAAAATTTTGGTCTATTCGTGCTTTCAGGGTGTCAAATTTTAGACCGAGGCATCACCGACCGATCATTCCTGTTACTTTGGCGGCGCCGGGCGCTTGCCTTGGTGTGGTGTACTGGAATCCCAAGTAGCATCCTGGGGGATACATGGCCAACTTAGCTTTCGCAGACATCGGCGCCTGCGTCTTCGACGCCTACGGCACACTGTTCGACGTGCATTCCGCGGTTGGGCGCAGCGGCGGCGCGCTGGGCGACAAGGCGGCCCCGGTCTCGGCTTTATGGCGTCAAAAGCAGCTCGAATACACCTGGTTGCGCAGCCTGATGGGTGCCTATGCGGACTTTTGGTGCCTGACCGGCGAGGGCCTGGACTATGCGCTCGCCGCCAATGGGATCGCGGATGTAGACCTGCGCCAGCGCTTGATGGACCTCTATCTTAGCCTGGACGCCTACCCGGACGTGCCCGGCGCCCTGGATCGCTTGCGTGCGGGCGGCAGGAAAACCGCGATCCTGTCCAACGGGGCCCCCAACATGCTGCAGGCGGCGGTCGAGACCGCCGATCTCGGCAACCGCCTGGATGCCGTGCTGTCGGTCGACGAGCTGCGCGTGTTCAAGCCGGACCCCCGGGTCTACCAACTCGCGGTCG
>JAPULJ010000511.1 GCA_027295145.1 Alphaproteobacteria bacterium
ACACAGCCTGGGTCACAAGCGGACATTGGGCAGTGCGCTTGCCATGTCCGCTTTACCCCCGAAAGCAGACATTGTTACTTGCACCCAGAATGTCCGCTAATAGCCACAAGCGGACATAGGCAATGGGTCATTAGCACCTATGATTTGGCATCCATATTAGTCATAAAGCTCCGAATTAGACGGCCACGGGTTCCCATCGCATCGAAATAGCGTAATTCTGGCTCTCTTGAGCACATCAACATTGGGGGATCGTGTGCCCGATAGGAATTCCGATCAAAGCCGGCTCGCCGTCGTGAAAGGCCCGGACGTGGCAATGGTGGTGGTGGCGGCGCTAATGGTCACGAGCGCACCTGTCGCCGCCGAGACGATGGACAAACTCAACGCGCAACTGGAAAGCCTGCAGCGGCGGCTGGAGAGCCTCGAGGCCATTGAGCGTCGGAGGGCCAAGCGCCGGCTGGCACCGGCAGCCGCAGTCGAGGCCGGTGCCAAGCCGCGGTCCTGGAAGCTTCCGGGCACCAATACATCAATGCGGATTGGCGGCTACGTCAAACTCGACCTGATTTACGATGTCAACGCCAACGCTGGCGATACGCTTGGAGCGACAGACGTGCCGATCGATGGCAGCTCGCCCGGCAATCGGCAGGGCAATTGGCGCCTACATGCGCGCCAGTCGCGGTTCTTCATCCGCACCTGGACGCCAACCGATTGGGGCGAATTGTCCACGCATATCGAGGGTGATTTCTTCGGCACCGGCGGCAACCAGGTTATTTCGAACTCCAATTCGTTCGGCCTTCGCCGTGCCTATGGCAGCCTTGGGCCGGTGCTCGCGGGTCAGACTTGGTCGAATTTCGGAGCCCCGGAAGGCGAGCCCGAGACGCTCGATTTCGGCGGCCCTCCAGGCGTGATCTCAAATCGTCAGGCGCAGATCCGCTATACCCACAGCTTTGGCGCCGGTACCACGCTGGCGCTTGCTATCGAAAATCCGGAGACGGGGCTTATCATATCGATTAACCCTGTTTCTGCGGCCGGGCTCGGGCTCGGTCCCTCGACCGATCCGCTGCCGGATTTTACATTCCGGCTGCAGCACCAGTGGGACGGCAGCAGCGCGTCGTTTTCCGGCATATTCCGCAGGCTGAACGTCGACAATGGCGGCGGCAACTCGGCTTCGGCTTTCGGCTGGGGCCTGACCGCCGGGCTCGGTTGGCGCTTCAACAAAGGCAAGACCGCCATTGGCGGCACGGTCTACGGCGGCAAGGGCATCGGGCGATATACCACCATGGCCTTCACCTCCGCCGTCTACAACGGAACAAGCACAGCCAATCAGTCGCTCGACACGGTGCTGGTGATCGGCGGTCAGGTCTGGCTCAACCACGCCTGGAGCGACACGATCAGAACCAACGTCGGCTATGGTCGTGCCTACGCCAACGCGCAATCTGCCAACAAGTCGGCGGGCGGCGGCAAGAACGGCCTGGGCGCCTACAGTCAGGACACCTGGCGCGGCTGGGCCAACCTGATCTGGTCACCCGTGAACGATGTCGAGATCGGCATCGAGTACATTTACAGTTTCCGCGGCGAGGCGAACTCCGCCAACGGCAAGGCGCACCGCATCCAAGTCTCGTTTCAGTACAACTTCTAAAACGGGACGCACACGGGAGGTGAGGAGCATGAAATGCTGGGTTGCAAGTTTGATCCCGGCGGTCTGCTCTATTTGGTCCCAAAGTTTACGCACTTTCGCTCGATCGAGGACCGCATCCGACAGTCTCTTTATGTCCGCTTTGGGACCCAAAGCGGACATTGAGGGGCTTCTACACAGCGCCTGGTCGCCGCACGAACCTGTGATTTGGTCGTCGGAACAATTTCACGATATCTTAGATCGATTTCACGCCCCGTGGGAGAGGCCACGTGGCAACGGACAAAGTCAGGGGGGGATACCAATTGTGCTATAAGGGTCGGCCACTGAGGAATCCCGGATGATTTATCGCTGCGTCGGGCGCGGCCACCCTAATAGGGGCGACATCAGGGTGTTGGGAGGTCGGCGCGACGAAATCTGCCCGGCCGAATGAAACTGCAACAAGAGGATGACGCTGATGATCTCGAAACGGGTTGCAATCGCTGCCGTCCTGTCGTCGGTGGTCTTTATTCCCGCGTCCGCTAGCGCGTTCGAATGTCCTAAGCACATCGCCGCGGCCAAGCAGGCGATCGACAAGGTCCTCGGGGACATGAAGGGCATGGGCAAGATGATGAAGCGGCGCGACTTGGCCCTCGTCCACGCCATGGTGGACGATGCAAAAATGCTTCTGGCCTCTGCCCAACACAATCATGCCAAGCCTCGAGGACGGTACGACCACGGACGAGCTATCGCCAAGGCCCATGCTGCGCGGGGCTATGCCATCGGAGCGGAAATCCTGCACTTCAAGATGATGCAGGCAATGAAGAAGATGAGGAAATAGTCAGTAGGTTTAGGCCCACCCAATGTCAGCTAATTCGGCGTTGGCGCAATAGACTTGTTCAAGTGCAGCAGCGCGGGCAACGACTAGAGGGTTTTCCCGGTTGGGCGGCGACCTGGTTGTTGACCCGAGAGGGGTTGAATGCAATTTGAACATACAAACCATGCCTCCGGGTAAGCGGGCTGCTCCAACCGAAACGGATAGGGTGCAGATGGATGGCAACAAAAACAGGTCGCGGTAAGACGATATCGGCGCTGCTGTGCCTAGTTTTCACAGCATCGCTCGTTACCTCTGCCGCAGTGGTGGCCGCGCCCTGGAAGGAGCCGGCGATCCCCGGCACCACCTCCAGTGCTGTTACGCTCGGCCGGGACCTCGACGGCGACGGCGATCCCGACGAGGTCACCATCCGGTTGGAGGTTGTCGAGGTCCAGGAGGAGGTGTACCCGGGAAAGTTCGTCACGTTTTGGGTGTTCGCACCGGAGGGACGCGGAATGGTTTCCCCGGCGCGGTCGCCGAGCCCCACGATCCGGGTCGAGCAGGGTGATCGGGTCAAGATCACACTCCTCAATACGCATTACTTCCCGCATACCATCCATCTGCACGGGACAATACACCCCAACCGCATGGACGGCGTGCCAGATATCACCCAACCGGCCGTAAAGCCCGGCGAGTCGTTCACCTATGAGTTCGTCGCCAAGAATCCGGGGACCCATTTCTATCACTGCCACGTCCAGCCCGACGTGCACGTGCTCATGGGGCTGGTGGGCATGCTGATTATCGAGCCCAACCGGCCGCGCAATAACTTCCGCCATCTTATCCCGGGAGCGGGCCGCATCAAGGATCTCGCCAAAGGCGCGGCCGGCAAGTACCAGCGCGAATATTCCCTGGTCTACCTGGAAATCGACGATCGCCTGAACCGCATCGCCGAGTATTACAAGGATCCTCGGGAAATCGAGATGCGGATGCACCGGGAGTACGATTCAACGCGCCGCCAGCCGAACATATTCATGCTTAACGGCCGCTCGTTCCCGTTCACGCTGCGCGACACGCCGATCGACGTCAAGGCGGGCGAACGCACCCGTCTGCGAGTCCTCAACGCCGGCGCCCGGACGATGCACCTGCAC
>JAPULJ010000512.1 GCA_027295145.1 Alphaproteobacteria bacterium
TATGGAGGACATTTTTGAGTTTCAGGACAATATTCGCGAGCAAATCGTCTCAGCGCTGCGGGTAAGCCTGACGCCAACCGATCAAGCGCTTGCCGAACGCAAGCCGACAGGCAGCTTGGAGGCCCATGATCTCTTCCTCAAAGGACGGGCGAACTTTTACCTCCTCACGCCGGATCATCTTCTTGAGGCGATAAAATTCCTTGAAGTAGCGATAGAGATCGATCCGAATTTCGCCGACGCCTACGCCTATCTGTCCTTCTGCCATTTTCGTGGATGGGTCCAAATGTGGCCCGAGTTCGATGACACTTTGGACCGGTCCAACGAATTGGCTGAGAGGGGCGTGGCGCTCGATGACACGTCTGCCTTCGCCCTTACGCGTTTAGGTTTTATTCAGACGTGGATGCGCCGTCACGATCAAGCGATTGCGAATTTGGAAAAGGCCTTCGCTTTGGCTCCCAACAACGCCGACGTCAATGCGACGTTTGGCCAAGTTCTAAATTACTGGGGAAACCCGGGAAGAGGGCTAGAGATGTTGGAGAAGGCGCTCAGCCTAGATACGTTTGCTCCACCACTTTGGGAATATTACGCAGTCTGTTCCCACATCTTATTGCGTCAATATGACCAGGCGGTTGCCAGACTTAACCGCATGATTGAGCGGACCCCGAAGTTTATACCTGCATATGTGTATTTGGCATGTGCGTACGTCGAATTGGACCGGATCGACGACGCCAGAGAGACGATAAAGACGGTTTTGGAAGGCGCCCCCCAATACACTTTCAAGGAAGTCGCGAGAATTTTTTCTGCTTACCAGGTTGACGAAGTTCGCAATCGTTTCCTCGACAGCTTGCGCAAAGCCGGGCTGCCGGAGGGGTAGTTTTCAAAATAGGAACGCCTCGTTCGGGCGTTTTCCTGCCATCAATCAATGTCCGCTTTACTCCCAAAATCGGACACGCAATTAGAGTCTCGACTTTCTCAGTCGGCACTGTGAAAACCGACAGCGGCGCAGCTGAGTAATCGCACGAGTAGTTGGGCTGCGAAGTGGCGAGGGTGGAAGCGCAATGAAGATCGATCACGGCAAGGTCATGGATATCGCGGAGGCCTATACCGCGGCTTGGAACTCCGGATCACCGGAAGCTATTGCAGAGTTCTACGCAAAGGATGGACGGATCGTCATCAATCGTGGGGAGCCTTGGAAGGGTTGCACAGGAATCGCCGAAATGGCCGCCGGCTTCTTCGCCGATGTGCCGGACCTTGCCCTGGTTTGCGACAAGGTGCGCTGCGCCGGCGATCATGTCGTATTTCTATGGACCTTCACGGGGACCCATTCCGGGACGCAGAATTCCCTGAACATCAGCGGATGGGAAGAATGGGATCTCGATGAGGATCTTAAGGTGAAGGCATCGCGCGGCTGGTTCGACGCAAACGATTACGAGCGACAGATCGCGGGCGGATGAGCGGTCTTAGTTCCGCTTTCTCTGTTCATCGTTGCGCAATTCCAGTCGGCAATTCTCGCTTTCACTTTCCTAGAGCAGTATCCGACAGAATTGATTCAATCTGGTCGGATACTGCTCTAGCGTCCGCTTACGGGGGGTAGAACGGTCGTGCGTCACCCCGCACGGCAGAGCGCAGGGCTGCTTATTCCGCCGCTTCCTGGCGCCCCGCCACCGTCTCCAGCTTATAGCCCAGAGCCAGCTCCCTCAGGTAGTAATTGAAGTCGAAATCGAGGGGCGACGGCTCGACCAGCTTGCCGTAAATCGACGGTCTGCGAATACGCAGCTGACCCGGACGGGTTCCGAGCACGGGCTGCTTTTCGTCGACGTTCGTGGAATCGAGCATCTCCATTTCATAGAGCGTCTCTCGGAGGTAACGCAGGCGGTCCATATCGAGCTCGGCGGTGATCACGCCCGTTCGCTTGTCCTCGGCCAACATCGATTCTGGCCCGGCGATGTGGCCGACGCCCGCCAATTTGGCGTCGAACATATTCTGAGTGACGATCACGTACTGATTGTTCTCGGCGGCGCGGCAGCGAGAAATGCACTTCCACGTATCCCACAGCGGCGATTCGTTGTTGTCCGTATGGTGGAGTGAGGCCGAATGTAACCCGTTGACCGGAGAGATGAGAATCTCCGCGCCCTCGAGCATGGCGATGCGCGGCAGTTCGGGGACCCACAACTCGGAGCAGATGAGTAGGCCGATCACGCCGATCTCGGTCTCGACGACGGTCGGACCCGGTCCGGGAGCAAACAGCCTTCTGCCGCCAAACAGGTATTCATTGAGTTCCGGCTCGTCCGGCTGGCAGCGTCTGTGATCGGCCAGTATTTCGCCGTCGGGCCCCACTAGCTTCTGGCAAAGATAGTAGACGTTGGGAAGGTCCTCGTGCTCGACCACGTCGCTGCATGTGCAGTAGACCCCGACTTCGCGTATCTTCTCGCGCAAGAGATCGATGGGGTGAGCGCTCAGCTTACCCTTGCTGTCCATAGGGCCGTGGGCAGGACCTGGATAACCTTCGGGGAAACATACCAAGCGAACGTCCGAGCCGGAGAATTCGTCGAGATAGCGGATCGCTCTCTCCAGATTTTGCCATTCCTCTTCGCCGAACACTGATTCGGCCTGAACGGCCGCAACTTTGACTTTCATGTCATTTCCTCCGTTGGGCGCGTACCACTACGCGCCTGCGATTGGCAAAAACACTGTAAGGCGGCCCGACAGGGTGCGTTCTAGATATCGCCCTGTCGGGCCTAGCCATCACCAGGCCAGTTGGGAACCGATAGTGGCCGCGGTGACGTCCAATTCGGCGTAACTGAAAATGGTGCGTCTTCCCTCGATGCAGTTTGAGCGGAACTTTCGCGAAACGGCGTAGGTGGCGGTCGGTTTGTTGTTTTTCGACTTATTCGTTGGCGCTGAACCTTCCGCTTTGGATCGCGTGTTGATTTGTTCCCTCATGGTTGGCCTCACAACCAACGTCACCTCTGCAAATCAATGGCTATGTTACGCAAACAGGCTAGACGCAAATCGTTACCGTTAGCATCAGGTTTTTTTAATTTTACTGTCCGGAAAAGCTTATTTATGCTTTCCAATCGACTAAATCGGCAGAGGTCGGGAAGCGGTGATCTACCAATATGGCGACTGCTCACTAGACACCGGGGGTCTGGAACTAAAACGTGCCGGAGAGATTGTGGCGCTCGAACCACAAGTTTTTCGGCTGATCGTCTACCTGATCGAAAACCGCGACAGAGTTGTCACTAAAGAGGAACTGTTTGAGAAGGTTTGGGATCGGCGCTTCGTATCGGACGGTGCCTTAACCACGAGCATTAACCTGGTCCGTAAAGCCGTCGGTGATGACGGTAAAACCCAGGCCGTGGTCAAAACATTTCCACGGCGCGGATTTCGGTTTGTCGCAGATGTTGTTGAATGCCCACCGGCGTCAACAGTACCGGGCACGGAGCCGTTACCGTTGTGGGACAAACCGTCGATCGCCGTGTTGCCTTTCGACAATTTGTCGGGCGATCCCGAGCAGGAGTATTTTGCCGACGGCATGGCAGAGGATCTGATTACCGATATTTCCAATATATCGGGCCTCTTCGTCATCGCCCGCTATTCATCGTTCGCGTTCAAAGGCAAGGCCGTTGACGTTAAGGAAGTAGCCGCAATACTCGGCGTAAAGCACATCCTCAAAGGCAGCGTCCGAAAGATGGGCCCCAAGCTTCGTGTTAATGCCCAGCTCATTGACGGGGCAAGCGGTGGCCATATCTGGGCTCAACGCTACGATGGCGACATTGAGAATATTTTCCAGTTTCAAGACGACATCCGGGAGCAAATCGTGTCGGCGCTGCGGGTGAGCCTGACGCCAACCGATAAGGCGCTCGCCGAACGCAGACCGACCGACAGCGTGGAGGCGTATGATCTCGTCCTCAGGGGACGGGCGAGTTATCACCACTTCACACCTGAACAATTGCAGGAGGCAAGAAAGTGTCTGGAGAAGGCAATTGAGATCGATCCGAATTTTGCCGACGCCTACGGCTATCTTTCCTACTGCCATTTTTTTGGATGGGCCCTAATGTGGCCCGAGTTCGATAACAATTTGGACCGCGCCAACGAACTGGCTGAGAGGGGCGTCGCGCTTGAGGGCGCGTCTGCAATCGCGCTTGCGCGCCTGGGTTGGATTCAGACGTTTTTGCGCCGTTATGATCAATCGGTTGCGAATTTGGAAAAAGCCATCGCTCTGGCCCCCGGCAACGCTGACGTCAATGCGACATTCGGCGGAGCTCTAAGTTACTGGGGAAACCCGGAACGAGCGCTGGAGTTGATGGAAAAGGCGTTCAGCATAGATACGGTTGTCCCTCCGAATTGGGATTTTCACGTGGGCCGTTCCCAGTTGATATTGCGTCGATATGATGAGGCTGTGAGCAGATTCCTCAAAACGGTCGAGTGGGCACCGAAGTTTACAGCTGCATACGTACATTTGGCCATTGCTTACGACGAAATGGATCGCACCGGCGACGCCAACGATGCGGTAAAGACGGTTTTGGAAATTACACCCCAATTCACCCTTAAGGAGGTCGCGAGAATCCTTCCTTACCGGATTGACGAAGTCCGCAATCGTTTCCTCGACAGCTTGCGCAAAGCCGGGCTGCCGGAGCAATAACGTTCCGACCGAGCCTCACGACAACGTCGGATCGGGGCGCACGCGGATCAACTGGCGGCCCCTGTTGCGGCCTTCGTAGAGGCCGGCCAGTGCTGCGGGTGCGTTCTCCAGCCCCTCGGCGATGTCTTCGCGGTAGTTGAGTTTGCCTTCCTTGAACCACTGGCGGATATCGGCCAGCGCGTCCTCGTAGCGGTCCTGATAGTCGAACAGGATAAAGCCCTGGATGCGCAGGCGGTTGACCAGCACGTGACGCTCGAAGCGCAGACCGGTCGGCGGTGGCACCCACGCCTCGGTCGCTGCGGTGCCGCAGATGACGACGCGGCCGTTCTGGTTCATCAGGCCGAGCACGGTGTCGAGCGTGTCGCCGCCGACATTGTCGTAATAGACATCGATGCCCTCGGGACAGGCTTCCTGCAGCGCCGCCGCTAAATCATCAGTGGCCTTGTAATCGATGGCGACGTCGTAGCCGAACACCTCACGGCACAGCGCTGCCTTTTCCGGGCCGCCGGCGATGCCGACGGTGCGGCAGCCCTTGATATTGGCGAACTGCCCGACGGCGCTGCCGACGGAACCGGCGGCGGTCGACACCAACACGGTTTCGCCGGCGTTGGGCCGACCGACGTCGAGCAAGCCGAAATAGGCGGTTATGGCGCTGTGGCCGAGCACGCCGAGCGACGCCGACAGCGGTCCATCGGCGGGATCGACCTTGCGGAAGCCGCCTTGCTCGGGCGCGACGATGGAGTATTCCTGCCAACCGGTGCGCCCGACGATATAGTCGCCCTCGGCGATGTCGGGATTGCGGGATTCGACGACGACGCCGACGCCGAACGAATTCATCGTCGCGCCGGTCTCGACGCTGGCATAGTTTTTTGCCGTGCTGATCCAGCCCTTCATGCCTGGATCGGCCGAGACGTAAATGTTGTTGATGAGCACCTCGCCGTCTCCGGGTTCGGGTGCGTCGTCCTCGACCATGTCGAATAGCTCAGGCACCGGCAGGCCGGTCGCCCTGGTTTTCAGAATGACCCGCCGGTTGCGGTGGTGCGCCATGGTCTTTTCCTTTCCCCAGCTACCACGCGTTACGGATCGCGCGCGGTTTGGGCTATATTGCCGCCGCGATGGGGCCGGGGACAAGTGACGGGTAGGGCGAATGCAGTTCGGCGGAATTTGGGGTGGCGCTCTGCGCGAACGGGCGAGCGGTCTCGACCGTTGGCTTGGCCTCGTGCTGGCGCTCGCTTTGGTGCTGTTGGTGCTGGGTCTGTTTCTACCGGCGATCAAGATCAGCACGTTTATTTTCATCAGCCGTGAGTTCTCGCTGGTCGAAAGCGTGTTCTCGTTTCTCGAGGCTGGCAATTATTTCCTGTTCGCGGTGACGTTTATTTTCTCCCTTGTGTTTCCGACGTTCAAAATTATCACCGGGCTGGTGCTGTGGCATGCCGCCGATGTCACCGGTGCCTCGTCGACATCGCTGCTCAACGGGCTGGCGGCGGCGTCGAAATGGTCGATGTTGGATGTCTTTATTATAGCGCTGGTGGTTCTGGTCGCCGACGGG
>JAPULJ010000513.1 GCA_027295145.1 Alphaproteobacteria bacterium
GGATCTCGCCGTCGCCGAGCGGGTGCGCCGCTTCATCGTCGTCGGCAATCCCTTCAGCGTTGAGAACGGCATGATGACCCCGTCGATGAAGATCCGCCGCCACATCATCAAGAAGACTTTCGGCAAGGACCTCGACGGGCTCTACAAAACAGGGGCGTAGGCGTGAATATTCGTTGAATTGCCATGCAAGTATCTTGTCCGTATATTCGGTTGAATTGGAGTTTGATCACCAAGTAAACCGGAGCCGTCGACGAAGTGGCTTTCGGCTCGTAAACGTTGAACAAACGGGAGGAAATTTTGGCGGCAACAGAGTGGAGCATCAAGGGTCCGCATTTCGTAAACTGCAATTGCGATTACGGATGCCCGTGCCAATTCATGGCACTGCCGACCGACGGGACCTGCAAGGCGTTGGTCGTGTATCGCATCGACGAGGGTCACTATGGCGACACCAAGCTCGACGGGTTGATCGGCATAAATACTTACGACTGGCCGGCGGCGATCCATGAAGGCAACGGCACCATGCAGTCGATCATCGACGAGCGCGCCGACGATGCTCAGCGCGCCGCGTTGACCGCCATTCTTCAAGGCGAGGGCGCCGAACCCGGAACGATCATGTTAGCAATCTATCGGGCCATGTGCACCACTGTCCTCGATCCGGCATTCGCTCCGATCGAGCTCAATATCGACGTCGCTGGGCGCACCGCCTCGCTCAAGGTGCCGGGTGTCATCGAAGCCGCAGTCAGCCCGTTGAAGAACCCGGTCACGGGCGCTGAGTGGCAGGCCCGCATCGATTTGCCGGCCGGCAAAGAATATCATTTGGCGGAGGTGGCGATGGGGCGGACCAAGGCAACCGGCGCCGTACCGCTGGAGTTCACCGATAGCCACGCCCACTTCGTCCACAACGAGATGACATCGGGCGGCGTGATCGGCTGACCCCGCTGGAGGCGTTCCGATTGCCGAGCTAGGACAGGCGGTGGCCGGGCGGCGAAAAACGTCCTCGGCCGCTATCCTTCAGGGACGACTGCGACTGACGGTCCTCGCCGGTGTCGCCGGCGTTGTTGCCATCGCTTGGGCTTATTTGCTGGTCGGACCCGCCGGACTGCCCGACATGTCCACCGCCGGCATGCCGATAATGGCGCTCAAGCCGTGGAGTTGGATCGATTTTCTCCTGATGTTTCTGATGTGGGCGGTGATGATGGTGGCGATGATGCTGCCGAGCGCCGCGCCGGCGATCCTGCTCTACGCGGCGGTTTCGAAGAAGATCGCCGCACAGGATCACCCCGCACGGGCGAGTGTTTTTTTTGCTGCCGGTTACCTCGCCGCATGGTCGGGATTCAGCCTCGTGGCGACCGGGCTGCAGTGGGGTCTGGAACGGTTGGCGCTTCTTTCTCCGATGATGGTGAGTACCAGTGCGGTTCTCGGCGGCGTGCTGCTCGTCGCAGCCGGCATCTATCAATGGACGCCTGCCAAGGACGCTTGTCTGATCCACTGCCGGGCACCCCTGCAATTTCTCTCCGAGCATTGGCGGGCGGGAATGGCCGGTGCGCTGAGGATGGGGATGTCCCACGGGCTCTACTGCATCGGCTGTTGCTGGGCGATCATGGGGTTGCTGTTCGTTGGCGGAGTGATGAACCTGCTGTGGGTGGCGGCGATCGCCGTGTTCGTGCTCATAGAGAAAGCCGCGCCGTTTGGCCGAGCGACCGGCCGCATCACCGGGGTCGCCTTGACGTTAGGCGGTATCTACGTGCTCGTATCGGGGGTTAAGCCTTAAGTCGGCTGGCCGGCCGTGCCCAGGCAGATGAGAATGGCGATCAGCGCATCGGCGCGCAGGATCGTGTCTTGCCAGTGGCGGCGCGCAGCGCCCACGGCGCCCTCGGTGATTTTCTTGCGCGCATGCGCACGTGTCGCGCGGGCAATCTGAAAGGCGCGTTCGGGCCCGCCCATGGCGCGCAGAATCCTCGAAATCGGCATACGGATCGCCTCGCGCTGAATGGCGTAGTACTCGCCATCCTCGGGCCGGGTCTTGAGCTGTGGTTCGAGAAACGCCCGCGAGTTTGGGCAGCCGTCCTCGCTGGTCGGTAGTTGGGTCACCGCGCCAGCGGGCAGGCCGGCAAACAGCAAAGCGGCAACCGGGATCAAGGCAATCGCGCGCATGGCTGACTTTCCATTTCACAACAACACGTGACGAGGATAGCGCGATTTGCAACACCCCGGCAGTCACATAAACGCGAGAAAATTATACCCCGTGATACTCCCGGTACCAGGCGACAAATTTCGGGACGCCCTCGTCGATCGGAGTGCTGGGCTCGAAGCCGAGGTCGCGGCGGCTGGCTTCGATGTCGGCGTAGGTCTCCTTCACCTCGCCCGGCTGCATCTCGGCCATGCGAAGCTCAGCTTTCCTGCCGGCCGCCTTTTCGATGGTTTCGATGAAGCGCAGCAATGGCTCGCAACAGTGGTTTCCGAGGTTGTAGAGCCGGTGGGGCGGGAGGTTGGCATCGTCGCCAGGGGGCCGGTCGAGGGCAGCCAGGACGCCGTCGATGATGTCGTCGACATAGGTGAAATCGCGTTTCATGTCGCCGCGATTGAAAACCTCGATCGGCCTTCCTTCGAAGATCGCACGGGTGAATATGTAGGCTGACATATCGGGCCGGCCCCAGGGCCCGTAGACGGTAAAGAATCGCAAACCCGTCTGCGGTAGGCGGTAGAGATGCGCGTAGGACTGGCTCATCAACTCGCCGGCGCGCTTGGTTGCGGCGTAAAGCGAGACCGGCCGGTCGACCCGGTCCTCGACCGAGAAGGGAAGCTTCTCATTGGCGCCGTAGACCGAGGACGAGCTGGCATACACGAGGTGCTCGAATTGGCTTGCATGCCGGCAGGCTTCAAGCACATGCAGGTGACTGACGATGTTCGATTCTATGTAAGGATCGGGGTGGGTCAGCGAATATCGCACCCCGGCCTGGGCGGCGAAATGCAAGACGCGGGTGATGCCCTTGTGACTGGCGAATAGTCCGGCCACCGCTCCAGGCTCGGCGAGATCGAGCTTCTCGAAGGTGAAACCGTCATCGCCAGCGAGCTGGTCGAGCCGGGCGTTTTTGAGCGCGACGTCGTAGTAGTCGTTCAGATTGTCGACCCCGAGCACGGTTTCGCCCCGGGCGATCAGTGCTTTGGCGGTGTGGAAGCCGATGAAACCGGCGACGCCGGTGACGAGGACGCTCATGGAGGGGCTGTACGCGTTAGTTGCCGTGCGGCTCTCCTATAGCCGGCTGGCCGGCAGAAATCACGTGCGAAGCGAACAGCGTCGGCAGATAGCACAATTCCATGCCTTTCACGCCGGTTGCGCCGACATCCCCCCACGTCCCTGCAGGCTGCGAAACGTGAGTCCGCGGCGTCTACCAGTTCCGCCATGGCGGTGGCAAATCAGAGAACAGGGATTGTGAGTTTTAGGTCACAGGGTTGGTATATCGCGTTGCACGAAGCGGTACGATCGTGGCGGTTCACATTACAAAGGGTACGATGCCTGCCCGTCATACCTCGGGCGGTTGAACGACGATGGAGCGCAACGAAAAAAGGCGGACCTTTGTGATCCGCCCCATCGTCCAGCCCCGGTTTTTCAATACTAGTTTATGTATTTGCAGTGGTACTCAACACGCCATTTCTTCCCCCCCAAATGGACGAGTTTCGGTGTATCATAAGCGTTTCCTGGGCAGGTAGTGTAGAAGGTCTTCGAGCACCCAGTGTTGAAATTCCCTAGGAAGCCAGGCCAGCACCCGGGTTTTAGTTTGATGGGACCGGCCATGGATGTGCCCCCGACGGCGGCTACACCGACGACGAGAGCCACGGCAGCAGCCGCGATAATCGTGGATTTCATTGGTTCACTCCTTTCAGTGGTTGTCGAACGCTTCCATATCGGAAGTTCTCGCAACATAGAGGAGCGATCCTGAACCGGCCCTGAGGCGGCAATTCACCAACGGTTCAGCAAACTGAATTTCTCCCGACAGACGCCCCGGCACGTGCGTCCATTCAAGCTTCTGTGGCTCCGTAGGTGTCACGAGCCCGGATGTGTACGACCAACAACTGCCCTGCCGGCATCGGTTTCGCTGGGGTCAACGCTTGACCGCCTCGATCAAAAACTTTTCGAGCGCGCGGACGGCGTCGGCATCGTCGAACAGGATTTCGGAGCGGTCAGCGATGCGGCTGGCGACCTCGGCGCGCCGGGCAGGATCACTGCCCAATTCAAGGGCGATGCGCACATAATCCTCGCTGTCCTTCGCGACGCAATCCATGACCCCCATCTTGCGGTACCAAGTATAGGAAATTCGCGCGCGTAAATATTCGTCGGGCAGGGTGACGACCGGTGTGCCCATGGCCAACGCTTCAAGCGTCGAGTTGCCGCCGCCGAAGATGGGCGGATCGAGGATCACATCGGCGCAGCGCAGCAGGCTGAGATAATCATCGAACCCCTGGCGCGGCACAAAGCGGACGCGCTCGCCGGCTTCACCGATGCTGCTCTGCAGCCGCGCCATCAACAACTCTTGCCACTCCTTATGCTTGCCCTCGATCAGCACCAGCGTTCCGGCCGGATCGCCATCGAGGATGGCGCCAAGCAGCGGGTCGAAATTGGGGTGAAACTTGAACAAAGTCTGCGGGCAAAGATAGATATGCGCATCCGCCTCGAAGCTGAATTCCTCCCGGGATTTGCCGGGCACGGGGGCCTCGGGCCGCCGGTAGGATACCGCCGGCGTCTTCAGGCGCACCAGCTTCTCGGTGTAGTGATCCTCGCCACCGGCAACCTCGAGGTCTTCGGACGAGATAAAATAGTCGATGTTGGGCAGGCCGGTTGTCATCGGGTGGCCCCAGAAGGCGCATTGCACCGGGGCTAGCCGGGCAAAACCGAGAAAGTAAGTGAAGGGCTCCATGCCGATATCGGCGTAGTAGAGAATGTCGAGTTGCTCGCCGGAGATGGCCGCGCGCGCGGCTTCCAAGCTCGCGGGCAGCTCGATCGTCCGGTCGGCCGCGCGCGCGATTTCCGTGCTGATCTCATCGGCGCTAATGGCCCAGCCGAACACGGTGACAGCGAAACGGTTCCGGTCGAGTCCGGCGATCACCCCGCGCATCAGCCGGCCAATCGTGTGGTTGTTGAAATACTGCGAGATGAAGCCGATGCGGATTATTCCTTTTCGCGCCGCCGGGGTCGTGCAGTGTGGCGCTATGGTGCCGAGCGAGGGGCAGCTTCTCAGCAGCAGCTTGCCGAGATTTCTCTGTGATTTCTTATCGTCGAACCCGTGATAGGAGAGGTAAAAGCCGGTCGTCCCGATCTGCGCCAGGGGATCGTCGATCGAGAGGGTTTCCTTGAGCAGGGCTTCGACGTTGGCGTCGAACCGCCGGCGTGAAGCCGCCACCTCCTCGCGCGATCCCATGATGACGGGCAGAACCGTCGCCTCCTTGATCCGGGCCGCGTCGTTCGCTTGCGCCTGACTGGCCTCGCGGTAGCGGCTCGCTGCGTCTTGCCAGTGTCCCCGGTCGTAGAGCAGGTTGCCGAGATTGACCAAGGCGTCGGTGCAGCCGGGGTCGGCCGCGATTGCCTTGCCGAACGCCGCTTCGGCCTCCTTGAAGCGCCCCTGCTCGTCGAAGGCAACGCCGAGACCGTTCAGCGCCAGCGCGTGGTCGGGCTCGCGTTCGAGCAACCTCCCAAACGTCTCCTCAGCCGCCTTCATGCGGCCGAGATCGATTTCCGCCGTGGCCAGGTTGAACCGGGCTTGGGTGAAATTCGGCTTTTGTTCGAGCACGGCGCGGTAATGCGCCGCCGCTTCGCTTGCGCGGCCG
>JAPULJ010000514.1 GCA_027295145.1 Alphaproteobacteria bacterium
GGCTTCAAGGCCGAGCGGGTCATCAGCGAGTGGATCGACTTCTACAATGGTGACCGGCCTCACTCCGCGCTCGGAGGCCGAACCCCGGCCGAAGCCTACGGCGCCGGGCGGCCTGTGGACATGATGGACAAGGCTGACGCCTTGCCCACATCCCCACAGGTTCAACAACAGCAGAAGGGCTTGATAAACGAGATTTTGGCAGCATGATCAGACATCAGAATACACCTTAACCTCGCTGCCAAACTGTCCAACGAAGTGGGACCACCTCAAAGGGCACCTCGCTCCGCGACGAGATCACGCGTTATTTCCGTATCGGCCAGGCGCACTGGCAGGCCTGGTCGCGGATTGACAACCCTACCGTCACGCAGACCGCGAATTTCGCAAAATTGATCCTCGAAGAGGCATTCGGGTTCGAGGCGCTGCAAGGGCCGGCCAATCGCATCAATGACGGACATCGCTACCGCATCGCCTGGGAGGCGAAAGGCGAACGCGTGCCGATCGTCGTTGCCGCACCGATTGGAAATGAAGACGGCAGGGCAGCCGAGGCCTTTACCAAGGCATTGCCCGAGTTTGGCGACGGCAGTCAGGAAGGCCTCGCCAGGCGCAGCCCGTTCCTCGTCCTTCAAGGCTGGCTGAACGCCAGTCCCGAGGCCCTTTGGGGGTTGGTTTTCGCCGGCGATCGCATGCGCCTGCTGCGCGACAATGCGAGCTTCACGCGGCCTGCCTATATCGAGGTCGACCTCGGTGCGATCTTCCGCGACGAGATGTTCGCCGATTTCACGGCGACCTGGTTGCTGATCCACGCCACCCGCTTCGGCGCGGAGGGTGCCCCCGCCAGTGATTGCGCACTTGAACGGTGGCGTGAGGCCGGGCAGCGCGCGGGCACCGCCGCGCGGAACCGCCTGCGTGGCAATGTCGAGGAGGCGCTCGTCGCGTTGGGTCAGGGCTTTCTCGACGCCAATCCCGACTTGCGCACCAAGCTCGATGGCCAGGGCCTCTCGATGCAGGCGTGGTTCGAGCAAATCCTGCGTCTGGTCTATCGCCTGATCTTCCTCGCGGTGGCGGAAGATCGCGATCTGCTACATACGCCCGGCGCGCCCCCGGCGGCCCGCTCGCTCTACGAGAATGGCTACGGCTTTGCCTATCTTCGTGACAGATCGGCGCGGCGGTCCGCCCACGATCATCATCACGACGCCTGGGAGGGCGCCAAGATCGTATTCGGCGCGCTTCAGCGTGGCGAAAAGCTGCTCGGTTTACCGGCGCTGGGCGCACTCTTCGCGCGGGGATTCACGCCCGATCTGGATGACGCCAAGCTGCCGAACCGCGCCTTCCTGGCCGCGATCTTCAAGCTCAGCTGGTTGATGGATGACAATCGCCGTGTCCGGATCAACTGGCGCGATATGGCGACCGAGGAATTGGGCTCGGTATATGAAGGGCTGCTCGAGCTTGTGCCCGTGCGCGAAAATCATGGGCGCAGCTTTGCCTTTGCCGGCGGGGCGGAGGCCAAGGGCAATCTCCGCAAGATTTCCGGCAGTTATTACACGCCCGACAGTCTTGTTCAGGCGCTGCTCGACAGCGCGCTCGACCCGGTCCTCGACCGGGCTGAGGCGGAAGGTGGGGTCGAGGCAATCCTCGATCTCAAGGTCATCGATCCAGCCTGCGGATCGGGGCATTTCCTGCTTGGCGCCGCACGGCGCATGGCGACTCGGGTGGCGCAACTTCGAGACAGCGACGCACCCGATTATCCCGCCGCGATGCGCGACGTGGTGCGGAGCTGCATCCACGGGGTCGACCGCAACCCGATGGCGGTGGAGCTGACCAAGGTCGCGCTCTGGATCGAGACGGTGGAGCCCGGCAAGCCGCTCGGCTTCCTCGACGTCAATATCCGGTGCGGCGACAGCCTGCTCGGCGTCTTCGACCTCGCGGCGCTGGGCATCGGCATTCCGGACTCTGCCTACAAGGCGCTGACCGGCGACGACAAGGAGACGGCGAAGCACTTCGCGAAACGCAACAAGGCCGAGCGCGACGGGCAGGGGAGCCTGGACTTCGGCGAGGGCGGCGGGAAGATGCCCGCGCTACGCCCACTGGGCAGGACGCTCAGCGACTTCCGCGCGCTGCCCGAGGACACGGTCGCCGAGATCGCCAAGAAGGAACGCCGCTTCGCGGCACTCCAGTCCGACCCCGCCCGCTATGATCTCGATCTCGCCGCCGAAATCTATACCGCCGCGTTCCTGACGCCCAAGACCGGCGGCGTGCCGGCGCAGCCGGGCGCGGCGATGATCCCCACCACGGCCCATGTCTGGGAGGCGATGGCGGGCCGCCCGCCGTATGGCCCGCTGACCGGCCGCGCGGTCGGCCTGGCCCGCGACGCCCGCGCCTTCCACTGGCCGCTGGAGTTCCCCGACATGATGGCGCGCGGCGGCTTCGACGTGGTGCTGGGCAACCCGCCCTGGGAGCGCATCAAGCTGCAGGAGAAGGAGTTCTTCGCTGCCCGCGACCCCGAGATCGCCTCCGCCCCCAACAAGGCCGCGCGCGCCCGTCTGATCGCGGCGCTGGCCGACGCCGAACCTGGCACACCGCAGCGCGCGCTGTTCGACGCCTTCGAGGCCGCGAAACGCGAGACGGAGGCCGTCTCCGCCTTCGTGCGAGTGGACGGCGATCAGGGCGGGCGCTTTCCGCTCACGGGCCGGGGCGACGTGAACACCTATGCACTGTTCGCCGAGCTTTTCGCCCGCCTCGCGGGACCCAAGGGTCGCGCCGGAGTGATCGTGCCGACCGGTATCGCCACCGACGCCACCACCGCACCCTTCTTCGGCTCGCTAATATCGAAGGCTCGCCTTGTCTCGCTATTCAGCTTCTTTGAGATCAGGAAGATCTTTCTTGCGACCGACGACAGGAACCCTTTTTGTCTTATCACCATCGGTCAATCGGATCGACACGCAGAGTTCGTCTTTTCGCTCCCGGATGTGTCGGCCCTTGACGAGAGGGAACGTCGGTTCCGCCTCTCCGGGAACGAAATCGCCGCCATCAACCCCAACACCCGCACCGCCCCGGTGTTTCGCTCGCAGGCCGACGCCGAGCTGACCGCGAAGATCTATGCCCGCGTCCCGGTGCTGATCGACGAGGGCAAGGGCGCGGCGGGCAACCCGTGGGGCGTGAGCTTCATGGCGATGTTCCATATGTCGGGTGACAGTGGCCTGTTCCGCACGGCGGCGAAGCTTGCCGAAGCCGGGTTCGTCCGCAACGGGACCGACTGGCTGGCCGAGGGCACCAGACCGCGCCAAGCGGCGATGGCGCTCGCCGGCGGGCGCGATGTGCGCGGCCTCGACCTCCAGGGCGGCGGCCCGCGCGGCCCGCGGCGCTATGTGCCGCTCTACGAGGCCAAGATGATCCACCAGTTCGACCACCGCTGGGCGAGCTATGCCGAGAACGGCGCCAACAGTCGCGACGTGACGCTGGGCGAGAAAGCCGACTTGGCCTTCGAGCCGACGCCGCGCTACTGGATCCCGGAGGCAAATGTTGACGCCCGCCTCGCTACCAAGGGCTGGACGCGCGGCTGGCTGATGGGTTGGCGGGACATCTGCCGTTCGACGGATGAGCGGACTATGATTGGGGCACCAATCCCAACAACCGGATGTGGTGATAAGTATTTGCTGATATTTCCAGCGTTCGCTCCGCAATACTGTGGGGCACTCGCAGGAAACATGTCATCACTTGTGGCGGACTTTGTAGTGCGGCAAAAGTTGGGCGGAACATCATTCAAGTATTTCACGATGCGCCAGATACCTTTCCTTGCGCCAGCCTTCTACACAGACTCCCACCTCACCTTCATCGTCCCCCGGGTCCTCGAACTCACCTACACCAGCCACGCCATGGCGCCCTTCGCCCGTGATCTCGGCCATTCCGGCCCGCCCTTCGGCTGGGACGAGGACCGCCGGGCGCATCTGAGGGCCGAGCTCGACGCCTTCTACGCCCGCGCCTATGGCCTGACCCGCGACGAGCTGCGCTATATCCTCGACCCCGCCGACGCGATGGGCGCCGACTACCCCTCCGA
>JAPULJ010000515.1 GCA_027295145.1 Alphaproteobacteria bacterium
TATTCGCGGGCGCGGGCACGAGTGGGTATCGCCCGGTGCGCTTGAATTGCGGCTGAGGCTTTGCGAGTGGCATGGTGTGTGCTTATTAACGAGTAGTTTACCGCCCGCGACGGGAGAGCCGGGCCGAAACCTCGTCGCGAAGGGGAGCGCATGAAGAAGATCGAAGCGATCATCAAGCCGTTCAAGCTCGACGAGGTGAAGGACGCGCTGAACGATATCGACCTCAAGGGCATCACCGTGACCGAGGCCAAGGGGTTCGGCCGGCAGAAGGGCCACACCGAACTCTATCGCGGGGCCGAATATGTCGTCGATTTCCTGCCCAAAGTGAAAATCGAGTTGGTCGTCGAGGATGCCCAGGTCGAGGGCGCGGTCGAAGCTATTCTCGGCGCCGCCAAGACCGGGCGGATTGGCGATGGCAAGATCTTCATTTCCCCGGTCGAGGAAGCGATCCGCATCCGCACCGGCGAGACAGGCGGCGAGGCGATCTGAGCCAGCTTCTTACCCAAACACGATTTCAATAAAGGCAAGACAAGGAGGAGTTCACGAATGTCACTGAATTGCAAAACGGCGGCCGACGTTCTGAAGGCGATCAAGGACAATGATGTTCGGTTCGTCGACCTGCGCTTCACCGATCCGCGCGGCAAGTGGCAGCACACCGCCCAGGACATCGCCACGATCGAGGAAGATACCTTCAGGGACGGCATTATGTTCGACGGCTCCTCGATCGCTGGCTGGAAGGGCATCCATGAAAGCGATATGGCGCTGATCCCCGATCCCATATCAGCGGTCATCGATCCCTTCGCTGAGCAGACTTCGCTGATCCTATTTTGCGACGTCCACGAGCCGACCACCGGCCAGCCCTACGGCCGCGACCCGCGCACGCTCGCCAAACGCGCCGAAGCCCATTTGAATGCCACCGGAATCGGCGACACCGCCTTCTTCGGCCCCGAGGCCGAGTTTTTCGTCTTCGATGATGTGCGCTTCGACGTCTCGATGAATCACACCTTCTATCGCATCGATTCGAGCGAAGGGCCGTACGTTTCCGGCGCCGAATTGCCGGGCGGCAACATGGGGCATCGTCCTGCGGTCAAGGGCGGCTATTTTCCTGTCCCGCCGGTCGATTCGATGAGCGATATGCGGGCCCAGATGCTATCGGTGATGCGCAACATGGGCATCGATACTGAAAAGCATCACCACGAAGTGGCGCCCAGCCAGCACGAACTCGGCATTAAATTTGCGCCGATGACCCAGCAGGCCGACGCCATGCAGATCTACAAGTATGTCGTCCACCAGGTGGCCGCGTCCTTCAACATGACCGCCACCTTCATGCCCAAGCCGGTGGCCGATGACAACGGCTCGGGCATGCACGTCCATCAATCGATCTGGAAAGGCGGTAAGCCGATCTTCGCCGGCGCGGGCTACGCCGATTTGTCGGAGACGGCACTGTTCTATATCGGCGGCATCATGAAGCACGCCCGCGCTATCAATGCCTTCGCCAACCCAACGACCAACAGTTATAAGCGCTTGGTTCCCGGCTTCGAAGCGCCTGTCCTGCTAGCCTATTCAGCGCGCAACCGCTCGGCTTCGTGCCGTATACCATTCGCCACCGGCGCCAACGGCAAGCGAGTCGAAGTCCGCTTTCCCGACCCCGCCGCCAACCCCTACCTCGCCTTCGCAGCGATGCTAATGGCCGGTATCGACGGCATCGAGAATAAAATCCATCCCGGCGATCCCATGGACAAGGACCTCTACGACCTGCCACCGGAGGAACTTAAGGATATACCGACGGTCTGCGCCTCCCTCGGCGAAGCTTTGGCCGAACTCGACGCCGATCGCGATTTCCTGAAGAAGGGCGACGTTTTCTCCGACGATCTGATCGACGGGTACATCGCGCTCCGCCACGAGGAGATCGAACGGCTCGATATGACGCCCCATCCGGTCGAGTACCAGATGTACTACAGCGTTTAGCGGAACTTGGGATGGGCCGGTTAAGGCCTTTCCTCGGCTAAGTTTTCTCCAACCACAAGCTGGATGCAGGCGCGCCTTCGGGGTTGGGCAAGCCCGTGGAGAACGCGCTTTCGAGCACAGTTGCCATCCGCGTCTCGGCATAGCGGCTGGCAAATAGCGGCGTCCAACCCCCGCCTGCCAGCATCGGGACGATAGCAAGTTGCTCGTTATATCCGCGCCAGTCCCATGAGGCCGGGTAGTCGTCGGGCAGGAAGACGTCGTGGATGTGGACCAGGATGCCATTTGGCAAGGCCGGCAGCACATGGTTGAACAGCAAGTCGACATCGGTGCCCGGCATCAGGATATGGCTTGAATCTATGAACACGATATCGCCGGCTTCGAGCCTGGAGAAAGGCTCGAGCCCAGCTTCCTGAACGGTGCTTCGCCGCCATTCGACCGGCTGGCCGCCGGCAGATAGCCCCGCCAAACTCGCGCGCGGCGCCGGGTCGATCGCCGTGATCGATGTTTTCAGGCCGCCGTCATTGACCGCCCGCGCCAGAAAACGTGTCGAGTGCCCCGAGCCTACTTCGACGATTCGCCGTGGTTTGCGTGTGCGCACGATGGTGTAGGCAACGCAAGCATCGAGCGGTGGAAACCAGCCTTGCGACCAGCGTGGCGCGGGCGCCGGCGCGCCGACAATCTGTTCGAGGTCGTCGGCAAACGTCTCGATATCGGCGAGGATTTCGAGGAACATGGGTTCGGCCTCGGCAAAGGCTCGTGTTGCTGCGACCGATTCGGGCCGGTGGCCGGCCTTGGGGACGCTGTTCGCATAGCGATAGGGAATAAAAAAACCACGCCGGGCCAGCCCGGTGCACGTCGCCAAAGCGAAACGAAACCAGCGAAGCCGCGTGCGCAGGTTTTGAGTGGAGGTCATGGACTTGTAATTCCGAGCGGAGCCCCGAGGGCCTTCTGGCAGGCCGCGTTGGCGCCTATAATTCCGTTGTCACAACGCGAAAAAGCGTGCGCAAAAACGATATAGGAGAGCGCTCGATGCGGCCAGAGGAAACGCCAGCAACCAACATCGACCTGTTGGCCGTCGAAGACGAAAATCTCGACACCATAAATACCTGGTTCGAGGCGCCTCATGTTCTACCCTGGTGGGGTGGCCCGGCGACAACCGCAAGGAAGTCGCCTGGCACCGCCAGAGCCGGTACGGCGATTGCCGCCTGATAGCTGACGACGGGCGGCCGATCGGCTATATCCAGTGGACCGATCTATGGCGCTGGTCGTAGCATGAAACCTACGGCCTGCCGCACAGCACGATCGATATCGACGTGCTGATCGGTGAGCGGGATGCGCTGGGTCTTGGTTACGGCCCGGAGGCAATGCGTCAAGTCATCGCGCTTGTCTGTATGGCCGTACCACCGCCCCTGTTCTCGCTATTGACAATGGCTGAGTATGCCCGTGCGATCCGTGCATTCGAGAAGCTGGGATTCACGAAACGCCAATTGATCGAAAAGCTC
>JAPULJ010000516.1 GCA_027295145.1 Alphaproteobacteria bacterium
AAGGCGTGGCCGCGAGCAGAAGGCCGGCGATGAGAGCCGCCAGGAATGTCGAGGACTTGTTCATCGCCCGGTTCTATCCCAATGCTCTTTACGGAACGTAAGCGCGGCGCGTTATGCACCTTGCATCCAGGGTGGATCGAGCGCTTCGATCTTGGCGTAAATCGGGCATTCGGGGATGTGGGCGCCGGGCAGGTAGCCGGTGCTCATCAGAAATTCGCCGGTGATCTCACCGCCGGTGAACTTGAAGGTCTTCTTGAAGAGCTTGACCCATTCGGGCTTTTCGAGCGGATGGTGGGCGTTGAGCCAGCCGCCGAAGGAGCCGTGCTCGGGACGCAGCGCAAGGATGCGTTTGGCGTTCTCGATGATTGCGGCGATCTTCAATCGATTGCGGACAATACCGGCATCGGCCAGCAAACGCGCCTCTTCGGCTGGCCCGTAGGCTGCGACGGTTTCGACAACGAAACCCTCGAAAGCGCGTTGAAATCCCTCCCGCTTCTTCAAGATCAGCTCCCAATTGAGCCCGGCCTGCATGATCTCCAGGACCAGGCGCTCGAAATATTCGTTATCGCTGTCGAGTGGGAAGCCGTACTCGGCATCGTGGTAGGGCCCGTGCACCTCGTGGCCGGGCGCGAAGTCGCAATAGCTCATGCCTAGTCTGCTTTCGCAAAAATTAAGGAGTTCGGAATGAAATCCAGTCGGACTCGATGGCCCAGTAGGCGAACCCCCATAACACAGTCGATATCGCTGTGGTTACGCCGACTTTCAGCCACATGCGCGGGTTCACCGGCGCCCCCGGTTCGTGCCCTTCTTCGGGGTTTTCGTCCCGGCGCACGCCCCATGGCAGAACGATGAACAGAACCAGCCACCAGATGATGACGAAGACGACGATGCCGCCGAAGATACTCATTTCTTTAGGCTTGCTCTAGCTCGATCAATGTGCCGCAGAAATCCTTCGGATGCAGAAAGAGAACCGGCTTGCCGTGGGCACCTGTTTTTGGCTCACCACCGCCGAGCACGCGGGCGCCCCCTGCTAGGAGCCGGTCGCGGGCAGCGAGGATATCCTCGACCTCGTAGCATAGATGATGGATGCCGCCGCTGGGATTGCGGGTGAGAAAGCTTTGAATCGGCGAATCGGGGCCGAGAGGAGCCAGAAGCTCGATCTTGGTGTTGTCCAGCGCAACGAAGACCGTGGTCACACCGTGCTCGGGCATGTCCTTCGGCGCCGAGACTTCCGCTCCAAGCGTCGTACGGTAGACCGCACTGGCGGCTTTAAGGTCGGGGACGGCGATGGCGACGTGGTTGAGCTGGCCGATCATGCTTGCCTCGATAGAGCCTGACGTTCGGCCTTCTTTAACCGAAACGGGGTGTGAGGTGCAAACCACCATAGTGGGGACGAAAGCGGCGGCGCGGCGTCACATCGTGCTGGGCAGCCAGGTCGCCAGTTTCGGGACTGCCATCAAAATCGCGATCAGGAGGATTTGTGCGATCACGAACGGGATCACGCCGCGGTAGATCTGGCTCAGCCGAATATCAGGCGCCATTCCCTTTATTACGAAGACGTTCATGCCGATAGGTGGCGAGATCAGGCCCAACTCGACGACCATCACCACGATTACGCCGAACCAAATCGGATCGAAACCAAGCGCAACCACGATCGGGAAGAATATCGGGATGGTCAATAGGATCATCGCCAGAGCGTCAAGCGCGCAGCCGAGCACGAAATAGATCAGCAGGATGACGATCATGGTCAAAAGCTTGGAGGCGTTCAATCCGACCACGATCTCGCCAAGCTCGCCGGCGAGCCCGCCCAGGGTAAGAAACTTGTTAAGCATGATCGCGCCGATCAGGATGGTGAAGATCATGGCCGTGGTCTTGACTGTATCGACGAGACAGCTCAATAGCACTTTCGGGGTCATGCGGCGGGCCAGCAACGCCAGGACGAACGTACCGATGGCGCCGATCCCGGCGGCCTCGGTTGGGGTGAATGCACCGGTATAGATGCCGCCGATAACCAGCAGAAACAACGCCAGTGTGAGCCCAACGCTCGACAAGGCTGCCAACTTTTCCCGGATCATCGAGCGCTCCCCGCGTGGCCCGAGCTCTGGATTGATTCGAGTGACGATCGAGATCGTAACCATGAACCCAGCCACCGTCAGCAGCCCGGGGATGATGCCGGCGGCGAACAACTGGCCGATCGGGGTCTCGGTGAGGATGCCGTAGAGCACCAGGATCACACTCGGCGGGATCAGAATGCCGATCGTTCCGCCGGCGGCGATCGCGCCGGTGGCCAACCGCTCGTCGTAGCCGTAGCGGCGCATCTCGGGCAGAGCGACCTGGGTCATGGTGGCGGCGGTCGCAAGGCTGGAGCCGCAGATCGCGGCGAACCCGCCGCAGGCGCCGATGGTGGCTAGCGCGAGCCCGCCGCGAAAATGACCCATCCAGGTGTTGAAGGCCCGGAACAGAGCCTCCGATAGACCCGAGCTGGTGGCGAAATAGCCCATCAAGATGAACAACGGCACGACGCTCAGATCGTCGGTCACGACGGTCTCGAATGCCGTTTGCCCGAGCATCGACAATGACGGCTCGATGCCGATCATGACGGCCGAGCCGACCAGGCCGACCATCCCCATTGTGAACCCGATCGGAACGCCGAGCGCGAGCAGTAAAAGCATCGCTGCAAGCCCGATCAGGTTGATGGTAATGAAGTCCATTTGAATCGCCTGGGGTGGGAATACGCGGGATAACGCGGGCCGGCGAGAATCAGCCGGTCGGCGGCGTCCCGGCCTCGCCGGGCAGCTTGCCGGTGGCTACGCCGCACAGCGCTTCGTAGCACAGGATCGCCAAGGCGACCGCCATCACGACCGAGCAGCCGAACATCACCGCGGCGACCGGCCAGGTTTGAATGCTCAGGAGCTGGGTAACGTCGCCCTTTTCCATCTTGACCAGCATGCGGTCCCACAGGCGCCAGCTGATCACGGCGACGAACAGGAAGGAGATCGTGTGGGCGAAAGTGTCGAGCACCGCCCGCACCCGCGCCGGCAGATACATGATCACTATATCGACCCGGATATGCCCGCGCGTGATCGTGGTAAGGCCGAATCCCAGATAGACGGTCAGCCCCATCAGGAGCTCGGTCAACTCGACCTTGGGCGGTATCGGGCGCCGGAAGACCTCGCGGCCGATCACATCGACGAAAGTCAGGACCGCCATGGACGCCAGGGTGACCGCCCCCGCCCAGGCAAGCCAGAGCGAGACTTGCCGGGCGGGGGACAGCCGCGATGAATTCGTTCGGCTTGCCACGGTATGAGCCGAAAACGGTTACTTGGCGTGCTGCTTCATGACCATCTTCAGATCGGCAAGCAGCGCCTTGCCATTGAGGCCGGCCTTGTTGGCCTTGGCGATCCATTCGTCGTACATCGGCTGGACCTTGGCCCGCCATCGCGCCAGTTCGGCGGGTTTGATCGTCTGGATTTTGTTGCCCACCTTCATGGCGAGGGCATTGCCGGCCCGGTCGGCCGCATCCCAGTGCTTGCCGATGAAGCGTGAGCCCCACTGACCGCCGACTTTGTTCAGCACCGCCTTGTGCTTGGCCGAAAGCCCGTTCCACCGCTTCTTGTTCATGACCATGAAGAACGGTGTCGTGTAGAGGCCACCCGGAAACTCAAGATGATACTTGACCAGCTTGCTGAGGCGGAAGCCCTTGACCGATTCGTAGGGGAAGAAGGTGCCGGAGACGGTGCCGCGCAAAAGCGCCTCGTGGGCCTTGGTCGCCGACATCGCCACTGGTACGCCGCCGAGCTTGGTGGCAATCTGTACGCCGCCGCCGCCGACTCTTAGCTTCATGCCCTTCAGGTCCTCGAGACGGGTGACCTGTTTCTTGGTGTGCAGCACTCCGGGGCCGTGAACCCAGACCGCGAGCAGCTTGGTGTCGCCGTATTCGCGTGCAATCATCTTGTGCTTGGCGTACCAGGCCCACAGCGCAGCGCTGCCGATCTCGGCATTCGGCGACAGGAACGGAAGCTCCATCACCCGCATGATCGGGAACCGCCCCGGCGTGTAGCCGGGAACGCCCCAGGAAATATCGACGATGCCGTTCTTGGCCAGATCGTACTGTCCCGGCGGCTTGGCCAGCGGCGCTTTCAGGACCACAATCTTAAGCGTTCCGCCTGACGCCTTGTCGACCTCCGCGACCCAGTCTGCGAGCGTCCGGGTCATGTGATGAAATGGCGGCAGCCAGTTGGCCAACCGCAGCGTTTCGGCCTTGGCCGTGAGCGGTGTCGCGGCCAATGTGAACGCAAAGGCAGCCCCCGCCGCTGGTATCAGCAAACGATTTAAGGCGAACATAATATCCTCCCTGGTTACCTGCGGGTTTCAGATTGGTATCTAGTGAAATTAGGCCCCCAATCCGAGAACAGTATTTTTAAAAATAGCACGTTCGGCGCCAATAGAATATGCATTGAGAACCGCGAAGTGAATACTTGCCTCAGGTGAGTCTGACGTTCGGCCTTCTTTAACCGAAACGGGGTGAAGTGCAAACAATCACGATCGGGAAGCTGGCTCGCCAGCTTGCGAATGATACGATAACATCGCGAATTCCAAGCATTATGGTTAACGAGCTGTGATCGCCGTCACTGCGCCGGGTCAGCTCGGTGCCTATAGTTGCCAGCAATCCACGTTTGCCAATGCGAACGAAATCACGAAACACGAGCGGCAATGCCGGGAAAAGCCGGCGCTGCGCTCGTAGAACCGGGAGAAGCAATAATGAGACTGAAGCTCACCAGTATCGCATCCTCGCTCGTTCTGGCCGCCGTCATCGGTTTCAGCGGCGCCACGCCCGCGCAAGCGGCGTGCAACCAGGGCCCCGGAGCCAAGGAAATCATCGGCACCATCGGCGGCGCCATAATCGGTGGCCTGATCGGCTCGCGGATCGGCAGCGGCGCAGGCCGCGGCATCGCCATTGCGGGCGGCGTGATCATCGGCGGCGCGCTCGGTAACATGATCGGCAAGACGCTCGATTGCGAGGACGTCAAACGCCACAACCAGGCAACCTACCAGGCGATGAACGGCAATCCCAATGGCACCGCAACGTCCTGGAACAACCCCAACACCGGCGCCCATGGCAGCACCACGCCGACCTCGTCATACACCAACACGAGTGGCGATCCCTGCCGTAACTTCGATACGACTGTGACCAACGCCAACGGCGAGACCCAGACAGGAACGGGCGTCGCCTGCAAAAATTCCAACGGCGGTTGGGACGTTAGCTAACTTCTCAAACATTTCGAAAATTGATATGACGGCGGCCTTCGGGTCGCCGTATTTTTGTTTGAACCTTTGTTTAGCCTCGTTCAATTGCTACGCTTGTCCGCTGCTGCCAGGGGGTTATTCAATTCGCACCTCCAATATCCACAAAACATGAGAATCGAAAAATTATGATCGGCTATGTAACGATTGGAACGAACGATCATAATCGCGCCGGCGAATTCTATGACGCAGTGCTAGACGTCCTGGGTGGCA
>JAPULJ010000517.1 GCA_027295145.1 Alphaproteobacteria bacterium
CAGCGCGCCGGCGGGGTAGATGCGGATCGTCAGCTTGCCGTTGGTCGCGGCCGCGAGATCCTTGGCCATTGGCACCATCACGAAGCGGTGCATCGGATGCTTGGGCGACATGAAATGGGCGAGCTTGAGTTCCTTGGCCTCGGCGGTGGTTCGCTCGCCGGGCACTCCGTTGACGAAGACAGCGGCGGCGAGCGTCGCCGCGGCGATACCTGTCAATCTGATATTGGCTAGCCTGATCATCGCTGGATCCTCCCTGGTCCCGGCTGACGGTCTGAAGGTGACCGTGGTCCCATCGCGGGCCGGCCGGAATTTCATATCGAACGGTAGTATCATCGCGGCTTGGCTGTCCAGTCCTGGCCACGCAAGATCACGCAGTTTTGCTGCTCCGACGGCGTATGCCGGCGCGCGCCAGCGCTCAATCCTTGGCGACGTTGAAGGTCACCAGATGGGCTTCTGCCGCCTTCTTAAACGCGGCGGGCAATTTCACCGATTTTCCAGATGAAAGATCGGCAAGCACACCGGTGCAATCGCTTGAGGCGACAAGCTCGCCGCTCACTGTATTGAACATGCGGTGGTGAAAGCGGATGTACTTCTTGCCCACCGCAACGAAGCCGCTTTTGATCTCGACCAGATCGCCGCCCTTGAGTTCGCGAAGGTACTGGAACCCCTGGCGCACGATCGCCACGCGCTGCTCGGCTTCGCGCATTTTTTCCGGCGTCACGCCAATGCTGGACAGCAGGAACCATGTCGCCTGGTCAAAACGGCTGACATAGGTCTGCGAGTTCATATGCGCCTCGGGATCGTACTCCGAGCTCAGGATCGCTCCCTTGAAGGTCTCCACCCAGTCCGCCATGGCCGGCCACGCTTTCGCTGACATTCACTGAACGCTTGCGCATCATAGAGCGTTTGCCGCAAAAGCGCTCATGCAATACAGTCCCGCCGCGCCAGGGGGCAGCGCCTGATACGACAAATTAACGGAGTAACGATGGCCGGCGAGGCGTTCTCAGAGCGGAAGGTGAAAGCCGGGCGCCTGTCGATTCGCGACGCCGACGGCAGCGTGCGCGTCATGCAGGGCGCGGCCGAAGGCCCGCACTCGGCAATCCGCATCCACGACGATACGTTCCTGCGCAAGCTGATGGTCAAGCCCGACCTCTTCATGGGCGAGGGCTATATGGACGGAACGCTCGAAATCGAGGAAGGCACACTTTACGATTTCCTTGAATTCTGCGGCATCAACATGGCGCCCCAACATGTCGACCCCAAGCTGAGCAACCTCTTCCGCAAAGTCGAGCAGAGGAACATCGTCGGCAAGGCGAAAGAGAATGCCGCCCACCACTACGACCTCGACGCCAGGCTCTACGAGCAATTTCTCGACGAGGACAAGCAGTATTCCTGCGCCTACTTCGCAACCGACAATGACAGCCTAGAAGTCGCCCAAGCCAACAAGAAGCGCCATATCGCCGGCAAGCTGCTGCTCGAACCCGGCATGAAAGTGCTTGAGATCGGTTCGGGATGGGGCGGGCTGGCGCTCTACCTGGCGCAGATCGCCGATGTCGAGGTGGTCAGCGTCACGCTTTCCGAGGAGCAGTTCAAAGTCGCCCAGGCCCGCGCCCGCGCTGTCGGGCTCGACGATAGGGTCACCTTTAAGCTGATCGACTATCGTGAGGAGGACGGCACCTACGACCGCATCGTCTCGATCGCCATGTTCGAGGCTGTCGGCGCCGGGAACTTCGAGGAATTCTTCAACAAGGTCGCCGAATTGCTCGACGATAACGGGGTCTGCCTGCTGCACTCGATTGGGCGCAAGGAGCCGCCAGGCCTGACCCATGCGTGGATCACCAAATACATCTTCCCCGGCGGATACTCGCCCTCGCTCTCCGAAACCCTTGCGGCGGTCGAAAAATCCGGGATGTGGACCACCGATGTCGAGATCCTGCGCCTGCATTACGCCAAAACTTTGCACGAATGGAACAGGCGATTTCAGGAAAACCGCGACAAGGTCAAGGCGATTTACGACGAGCGATTCTGCCGCATGTGGGAGTTCTACCTGCAATCCTGCGAGGTAGGATTTCGGCGCATGGGCTGGATGGTGTTCCAGCTCCAACTCGCCAAGTCTATCGATGCGGTCCCATTGACCCGCGACTACATCGCCGGCTTCGAGGCGGAAAACCGGTAGGTTGGGCTTGTGCGCTGTCCCCTACGCCGCCGCCGCCGCGCCGGCCGGGCGCAGGAGGCGAACGAGCGGTAAGTAGCCGTGCTCCTTGAGCATCGGGCCGCGCTGCTTGAACAACGCCTCGTTGCCGTGGACGCCGTGGCCTTCGAGTAACCGGTTCATGAAGTTGAAGCAGCACGTGACCATGATCGCATCGTGCAGCGCCTTCTCGTCCCAGCCGGCGTCGTAGACCGCCTGGGCGTCGGCATCGGTGATGCTCGACGGCAATTCTGTCAGCTTGCGCGCAACGTTGAGGAGCGGGGCCATCTTCTCGCCGAACCCGGCCTCGCCGTCATCCTCGAACATCGCGTCGACCGCGTCGCCGGGAATGCCGAAGGCCTTGGCGGTCTCTGAATGCACTCCAAGACAGTACTGGCATTTGTTGAGCCCGGAGACATAGGCGGCGATCAATTCGCGCTCGCCGGGGCTCAGCGGCGAGGGCCCGCGCATGATCGGCTCGTGGACTTCCATCAGCGCCGCGCCCGCCTCGGCGCTCATTTTCAAGATATCCGGAACCGTGGCGTTGTCGCCGAGCTGGGGGAATTTCGGCATGGCGTATCTCCCGATTTTCTTGGCAGGTACCTCTGGGGTATCCTTCACCAACGGGAGTGGTTTGTCACGTCACGGATTCGTGCGGGGTAGAATAGCGGCTGCCGGCAGGCCCCCTAGCAACGTTCAACCTTCACGGAAGGCGCGCCCAAACCTCTTTATGAAGAGACGATGCGCTCTTGCGATCCGAATCGCGAAATGACCTTCGTTTCGGGGTTGGCTATCAAAGGTTCCCGACTGTTGCCTCCCAACCGTCATTTGGACAAGATGGACGTTGGGACAGAAACCAAATGGGAAATGTTGGACTAATCCAACTTCTGATAGTGGAATGCGGCGAGAAAGCCGCGGCGATCGGTATGGTGATGAGAGCACATGGCGAAACTCGTTGCGCTGATCATTTCTAGCGATTCAGAAACGAAATTTTTCAAGGACGTACTCGAGATGCGTGGGTTTCGTGTCTCGACACATTCCGACATCGAATCGATGAGCGATTCCGTCGGCGACGAGCGGCCCGATCTGATCGTCGTCGATCTGCAGCGCAACCTTGATGCCGGACTTCGACTGCCCACGGGGAATGCCTGGCAAGCCGGTCTCGGCGATGTTCCAATGCTCGGGTTGGTTCCCAGCCCGGAAGTCCTGCGCCAGGCACTCGCCAACGGTTATACGTCTTGCCTGCTAATGCCGACTGTGATTCTCGAATTGTGGGCCGCATTTCGCCCTTTCATCGGCAATGGGATCGTAACCGACACTGCGGCAGTAGAGGCGGCCGGGGAAGACGCCCGGCAAGACCCGGCCGAGCGCGCGGGTTCGGGGCGAGCCGATAATGTGAAGATCGACGATCCGCCGCTGCGTGAAGGCGCCCGGTCGTACGAGGAATACTTGCAAGATAAGCAGGATAGCGAAGCGGGGCCGCCAGCAGCGCAACCGGGGACGCCGCAGACGCCCAAGGGCAAGG
>JAPULJ010000518.1 GCA_027295145.1 Alphaproteobacteria bacterium
GACACCGGAACGTCGCAACGATTGGCGACGGTCCGCGATATCAACCAGACCTCATCACTTCCTGGTGCGCCAGCAACACCGAACCCTGCGGAAGTGACTGAGATGGGGGAGGACGGTGTTAACTCTGCATCAGCGGACGCAAATGATCCGGTTGATTCGTTCGAAGATCAGATGAACATATCCATGACGCAGACGATGCAGGCGCTGAATGTTCGTCACACTTCGGTCCCGGATGACGATGAAGATGATGAACCGAAAAAAGAGTTCTTCAGCCGATTTCGTCGCAAGTAAGTCAGAGCCGGGCTTAACCCGGCTCTTTGCCTACCGCTCATTTTTCGTGGACGATGTTCCACATGTAATCGACGTGCGGGCCACAGATATCTGAGAATTCCATACCCAACTCGTTGTCGTCAGCGTAGATCGCATCGATCGCCTCGTTACGAGCATTTAACAGCGACTTGTGATCCGCCGCGGTCATTGTTTGCAATCTGCGGTATTTACCGCCGACAGAGTGCGAGGACCAGCTCCAGGACGTCAGCTTCCCGTCTTCAACAAACTGATCAAGGATCGGCGCCACGTGTTCGTCGATAATCTCATCGGCTCGTTCCTCGCGAGAGATATCGCAGACGTGATACACCGAGAAACCGGCCTTGCCGCGATCGACGCCGATCGTGCCACTCTCCACCTGCCAGATGTAGTCATCATGGCCATTACAGATCTGGTTAAACGACAAGCCTTCATCCTCGTCCGCATCGGCGTCGTCATCGTCGCCCCTGTCCTCAATGGCGTCGCTGGCATCGAGTAACGCGTCTGTCGAATCCGCCTGGAAATAGAAGAGTCGCCGCCACTGGCCACCGGTGTGATGCGCAAGCCAGCCCCAACCCGAGATCGTGCCATCATCAACAAAGCCATCCATGCGATCCGCGTCCTCCGCGATGATTTCGTCGACACGGGACAAAGGTCCGCCCGGACAATAAAAATAGCTTGCGTAGGTAAAGATCTCGGGCCCTTCGTCGTCTTCCTGAGCCACACAGGCCAAAGCCATTACGGTGAGCGTGATCGTAGCCGCGAGTGTTTTGATTATTTTCATTTTTGTTTCCCCAATGCTTGCACGGAGTGCAAGTCGGCGGATTATAGACTAGCTGCATAAATACGTCCGGTCATTGCGACCTTATTCTTGTGCGGCGGCCAGCGCCTCGAGGCGCACGGCCTCGAATTCATCGCCCTCGTTCCA
Organism: Alphaproteobacteria bacterium; assembly: GCA_027295145.1. Lineage (GTDB taxonomy): Bacteria > Pseudomonadota > Alphaproteobacteria > JAPULJ01 > JAPULJ01 > JAPULJ01. The sequence goes on from JAPULJ010000518.1 coordinate 1,235, forward strand.
GGTCGGAATTTCATCTGCATTGGCGATGCTCAATCCGACCCGGAACCCGACGATGGCATCCTCGATCAGCCCCTCGAGATTCCAGTCTGGATCGTACTCATCCGATTGCTGATGGTAATTATTCTCTGTGTGCTCGTCCTCTTGCTCCCTGCCCCACCCGGGCGGACGGTCAACAATGTCGGTACCCGGTTTGAGATACGCGGCCGGCACGCCGATCTTCGCAAAATTGAACTGGTCGGAGCGATAGAAAGAACCTTTGTAGGGGAACTGATCAGGCGTGACGACCCTGCCCTGCTCGCCCGCGACGGACTCGACGATTGCATCAATCGATGTCTTGCCGAAACCAATGTAGACGAGGTCATGAGCTTTGCCGAAAATGTTTGGACTATCGAAATTCAGGTTCGCCGCGATCTTGCCGGGTGGAAATGTCGGATGCGTCGCGTACCACTCCGAGCCGAGCAAACCCTGCTCCTCAGCACCAACGAGACAGACCAGGATCGAGCGCCGCGGTGCGACGGGTAATGATGCGAGTGCCCGCGCCATTGCTAGTACTTCCGCGACCCCTGAGGCGTTGTCCCTAGCGCCGTTGTAAATGGTGTCACCCGAATCGTCGGCCGGTCCGGTACCCAGGTGGTCGTGGTGTGCGGTATAGACGACAACCTCGTCTTTCAACACGGGATCACTGCCCGGAATCAATCCGAGTACATTTGCAGTTTGTACGGCGCTGATCGTGACATCCATGCCGATCGATGTCGTAACTCCGAGCGGGACCGGTTTGAATTCGCGGTGGTGGGCCGCTTCGCGAAGCTCATCGAGATCCATGCCGGCCATTGCGACCAGCGATTTCGACGCGACCTCCGTCATGAAAGATGTAAATTGACTGCGTGGCTCGTCACCGATAGGCAGTTCCATCTGCGGGCCCGTGTTCGACGTCTGCAAAACCTGGAATGGGTACCCCGCCGAAGGCGTCGTATGAATGATAATTGCACCAACTGCCCCGTTCTTTGCCGCCGTCAGAAACTTATAGTCCCAACGCCCGTACCAGAGGCGCGTGTCGCCGGCAAACAAGTCAGGGTCCCAGTCGGGATCGTTGTTCATCAGCAATACGATCTTGCCATTGACGTCAACGTCTGCGTAGTCGTCCCAATCAAATTCGGGTGCCTGGATACCGTAGCCCGCAAACACAACTTCCGCATCAGTGACGTCAACGCGTGGCTGCTGCAAATCGCCATTGATCACGAAATCGTCCCACGGCTTGAACAACGTCGTTTGATTATGACCTGAAAATTTCCAGGAATCGGGCGGATGAGTTTCGACGCTTACCAAGCCAAACGGCTGCTCCCAGCTTCCGTCCTCTGCACCCGGTTCCAGCCCAATCTCCGCCATCTTGTTCGCAAGGTATGCGCGCGCTTTTTTGTCGCCATCACTAGCGGGGCCGCGGCCCTCATATTCATCGCTGGAAATCTCAGCAATAATTTCGCGAACAAACTCTTCTGTGATTAACTGTGCCGCTGTCTCAACCGCCGACTTTTCTGCAGGTTTTTCGCTACCGCACGATGCCGCAACGATCGCCAGCGTGGAAAGGGCGACTAATAATCTACAATTCACACTTACTCCCCTCAAGTGTCAGGATTGACACTGTAATCCATCAATTATGCGGTTTGACCCAACTCTTTACTACATTCTCCGCAGACCCGACGGTTGTGTTTTTTTGACGCGCGGATATGCTCTGGCGCTTGCATTACACAGGTCATCGCCGGAGACCACCGATGTCATACCGACCATTTGTTACCACCCTGCTGCTCGGCAGCGCGATATTCTTCGCGGCCTCGTG
>JAPULJ010000519.1 GCA_027295145.1 Alphaproteobacteria bacterium
CGCAAGTTTCTGCGAGAATTGGAGTTGTGGCCGCGAGCACGGCAACAAAGGAACGATTGATGGGAGACAGAGGCGAGTACCACCGAGGGTATGGTGGTACAATCGCCCGTGAACTTCCGCCACCTTTCGCGATTCGCCGACAAGGCTACAATAGTCTGTGTGGACGACGAAAACAACAGGATTCGCGTTCCCGAACAAGTGCCCTCTCCAGTTCTGTAGTCGTCCGCGTCGTGGCGGCCTCGTTTGAGGTATCTGCCGGAGATGGTGGATGATCTGCGCGCCCCCGGCGTTTGGGCGGGGGATTCAAGCAGAAGCGCGGCGCCTTTCTTGCGAACTCGGGCGCATTGCATTTTCGAGACGCCGGAACGGCCGTATTGCGCCTTCCGGCGGGATCTTTCAAAAAAGGGGATTCATGAACGCGATCGTCACATCTTCCGTCATTCTGGCAGCCGGCATGGGCATCCGCATGGAAAGACGAGGCAAACGGATGCCCAAAGGTTTTCTCCGCCTGGGCGATCGGCCCATCATCGAGGAATCCATCTCGCGTTTGCTGGAGGTCGGCGTCCGGCGCATTGTGATCGTGACCGGGCACCTCGCGGGGTTCTATCATGCTCTTCAGGCCCGGTATCCCGACGTAGTGCAATTGGTGCACAACCCGTACTACGCCGATTCCGGAAGCATGTATTCGCTGTACTGTGCCCGCCGTTACGTACGTGAGGACTTCTTGCTGCTGGAGTCCGATCTGATTTACGAGCGCCAGGCACTCACCACTTTGCTCGAGTATCCCGAGGACAACGTCGTGTTGCTTTCGGGTTTCACGAAATCCAGCGATGAGGTTTTCGTCCAAACGAACAGCGGTTGCCTGGTGGCGATGTCCAAGGACCGCGACTCGCTGGGGCCGCACGTCGCGGGCGAATTGGTCGGCATCTCCAAGATTTCTCAGAGGCTCTACCGGGTCATGCTGCAAAAGGCCGTGGAACGTTTTCACACGACGCGCCACATGGACTACGAGACCGATTGCCTGGTGGCGGCGGCCCGGGTCATCCCCGTGAATTGTCACGTCGTCGAGGATCTCGCCTGGTCCGAGATGGACGATGAGTGGCAACTGATCCGCGCACGGGACAAAGTCTATCCGGCGATTCTCCAGCGGGACAATCAGACGGCACCCATCGCCCGCGAAAGCGGCCAGGACGGGCGACGACTGCGGAATCTTCGTGCAGCGTTATCTGACCGGGCTGGGGCAGCGGTCCTTCCTCGTGAGGGAACGAAAAACCCTCAATGAACAATCGTGATCACGGACACTCGGACGACGAGTCCGCACCCGGAACGAATCGTTGCGATCTTCCGGGGCGATCGCTTCGACCGAGCATGCTTCGCTTCGTCAAGGACGCTGCCAACCTTGTCACGTTGGCAGGGCTTTTCTGCGGGGTTGGGAGCATCTACTTCGCAATACGAGGCATCTTTCCGGCGGCGATGATCGCCATGCTCTGGGCCGTCTTATTCGACTGGTTCGACGGATCCATCGCCCGTCGAACGCGCGGCCGAACCGATGAGTTCCGAGCCTTTGGCGGCCAGCTCGACTCCCTGGTGGATATGGTCAGCTGCGCCGTTTGTCCGGCCGTCGTGCTGCTGAGCTATGGGCAGTTCAGCCCGTGGTTCTTGCCGGGAGCGTTGATGTTGACTGCAGCCGGTGCGGTACGTCTAAGCTACTTCAACGTGTTTGGTCTTGACGACGATTCGACTTTTCTGGGCCTATCGATCGACAATAACAGCGTCGTCGTTCCGTTGGTCTTCCTGCTCGACGGGTTGCTCAGCCGCAGTGCCTTTGCGGCGGTCCTGTACATGACGATCGCGGTGCTGGCCATCCTGAACGTCGTCCCGTTCCGAATGCCCAAACCGGGCGGCCGATGGTACATCGTCATCACGGTCTACGTTCTGGGCATGACGGTCCTGTACGGTTGGCGGCTGTGGACACAGTCGCTCTGACCCGGATGATTCATCACACCGTTCACACCCTGTGTTGAGGAGAAAAGAGACTGTTTGGGAACAATCCGAGATACGAACGCTGGCGTTGGCAGATATTCACCATCACGTGGCTGGCCTACGTGTGATTCTATCTTACGCGCAAGTCCTTCGCCGTCGCTAAAGTCGAGATGGGCGAAGGCACCCCGATTGGGCTGACCACCTTGCAGATGTCGTGGATCGACGGGTCCCATCTGACCGCGCACGCAATCGGCCAGTTCGTGTGGGGCATTTGCGGCGACAAGCTGGGCACGCGCCGGGTAGTTCTGGCGGGAATGCTGGCTTCGGTCGCGGCGGCGCTGGCCATGGGGCGTCGACGCTGGCGGCGTCCATTCTCCTGGCCGGATTGCCGCTGCTGCCGAAATGGAACGCCTTGCCGCCGACCGCTGGCGATGCGAAAGGGAAAGCCTACGAGGAAGAAGGCTAGAAATCAAAGAACACGCCTTGCAGGTCACACGTTTCCCGATCGGATGGCGTGCAAGAATTCTTACTCCACACGGCGTAGCTTGAAGAAGTGGTTCTGTAATCTGGGCCAAGCGATGTTTAGTTGGGAGAGCGCTCGGGGCAGAGCCCAGAGGCTAATCGGCGTGGTCCCTCTGAGCGCCCACCACATCAAGAAACCAAGCGTGGGAGAATCCTTGGGCAAGAAAGGTAGCCACTTGCGACGCAGATCAACCAACTCCTCTGCAGTCTCCATGCTGTTGTAACCGTAGTTCCGCCGGACTTCCACGCGAAAGGGTCCCGCGTTCTCAAACAGTTGATGGTACAGACTTACGCTTCGGTAGACTGCCTGATACTCGCCTCGTGCCAAGGATACGCCCTGCTGCACCGTCGATTCTCGGAGGATGATCGAACCCTCTTTGCTAAGGCGGTGTTTCAAAGAGTGGAGCAACGTCAGGACGTCAGCGTTCTTCAGATACATACACAGGCCACCCAGGAAGATCATGTCAAATGGTCCTTCCGGAAGGCTTTTCCGACCGTCGCCTTCGAATATCTCAACATTGGGCAGGCGAGCCACTCTTTCCCTAGCAGCCTTCACCATCAAGGGACTACGGTCGATCCCAATGACAGCCTTGTAGCGATTGGCGAAGATCTGGGTCCAGGCCCCCGACCCACAGCCAACGTCAAGCACTCGCCCTGAGGCACACACTGCGTCAAGCCAATCACTAACAGCGCGTATCTCTTTGCGTAGTCGATATCGGGCCGCACTGGCTGGCAGATTGTGCTCATGGGCCATCATGCTGACAGTGTCTGCTGTGCCTCCCCCCGCACCACCATTGAAATAGCGATTGACAGTTTCATCATCGATCTGTTGTTCGGTGGAGGTGTGGTAATTCATCGGCATTACCTTTGAAAAAGCCTGAGTTTACCGTGGACTTCGTGTTGGGTAAATGGTCTCCGAAGGCGTGCATCCGCGGCCAATCACTCGCCCCTGGAGTGCAACACCTGGTTCGCCGTTGAATCCCAGTTACTCAACCGTTTTGTCGGATGTCCGAGGAAATGACCGGTTTTGGAACAGTTCAGCTCGACGACGCCAGCCGTCCCAAAACCATCCGCTAGACGTTTGATGACGCACGCGAAAGTGTGTCGAGAACCCGTGGCGTGGCTCACCCGAGCTAGGAGCGGCGGTACTATTCATCGCATCGGCGGGGCAGCGAGTGGCCCCGTGGTCGCGGGCGCTTTTCGTCCATCGCTCGCCCCGGTAGGTGTGTTGTTGGCTAGGTTTTTGGCGCATCCGTTCTGATCGCAGTGCGATCAACGACTATGCTCCGCGATCAACGACGACCTATTTGGATTTCGTTGCGAACGAAGTGCGGTCGCCTTGCGTAGAGATCAACTTGCGTCGCACTGTCGAGTCAAAAGATCCTCCGTTTCGAGTGGGATGACTGATGCGTTGGTTCAAGAACGTTTGCGCGCGGATAGGAAGCATCCGACCTCGTATTAGCCTGCGATTGTCCCTTTGTCTGGTGCCGATCTGTGGGATC
>JAPULJ010000052.1 GCA_027295145.1 Alphaproteobacteria bacterium
ATCAGCACCAGTGGCGCGATCGACACCGATCCCCCGCTGGTCGCCAACGGCCGGGCGATCGGCACCTCGACGGCGCGGGCGCGCAGACCGCTGATCGTGGGGGTCTTGTCGGGCATGGGGAACCTCATCGCCAGCGGCGGCGCAAGAGCGGGTGGCAAGACCCAGCGAGCTTATCAGAATTTTCGCCTGTCCTGTCACCTCGCCCTTCGCCGTTACTTCCGGGAAGGCGGTTATCAAAAATAAAGGAGTCTGGCGCCTTTTCTCGGTCAGCGAGAACGGGCGATGCGGGCTTCAACTCAGATACTTCGGCGGAACATTTTATTCGCCTTGGGAGCCGGATCGGGCTGGGCGCAGTCGCTTAAACTGAGACACTCACAGTTCAAGCCCATCTTCAATATTTCAAGAAGGTGTTCGGCGCGGGCAATTTGATTTTCAATGACCTGCAACTTCGCACTCGCAAAATTCCGCCAAACGTCGCTTGGCGGACTCCTTTCCGATACGCCATCGAAAAACAACCTGATTTCATCCAGTGTGAAGTCCAGGGATTTAGCGATCTCTATAATTTTGAGTCGGTTGAGGATCGATTTGTCGTATTGACGCTGGCCGCTTCGGCGCGGTGGCCGGGGCAGCAAATCGATGGATTCATAATATCGAATCGCCGAGGCTTTGATCCCCGCTCGTTCGGCCACCTCGCCAATGGCTAAATCCTTCATATCTCCACCCCAAATACTGCTTGACTTAAAGCTGACTTTAACAATTAGGCTCAGTGACACTCGCCGTCAAGGGAGATTGTCAGTATGGAAAAAAATTTGGAGCCGATTGCGAAAGGGCCAAGTCGTGCTGTCGATGAGTCAAGGCGCGGTGGCACTGATTTAGAGGAAAGCCAAAACCAAGCGTCATGCACCATCAACCCATCGGAGATGCCCGAACGCGTCGCGCGTTGGCGTACCTTGTTCGGTCATGCCCTGGGTTATCTCCTCACGCCATCTGAAGCGGTGTTCAAATTTAAGAACACGACGGATTTAAAATCCGAGCTCGGTGAGCTGGTCAAACTGGAGCGCATTTGCTGCGCCCACGTATCATGGAACCTTGACGAGACCCCGCATGGGTTGACCCTGACGCTCAAGGCGGATGCCAAATCGCTCGAATCGTTTGTGAGCGCATTCGCGCCGGCCTTGTCCCTGGCAGCAGTTACTGAAGTGGGCCGATGAAGCGAAATAAGTTGTGGATTATCAGTATGATCGGAGCAGCGATCGCTGGATTTGCATGCCTATTCCCGCCAATACTGATTGTTGTGCTGGGTTCGACCGCGATCGCCAATGTGCCGCCATGGCTCAGCTATATTCTCGTGCCGGCTTTTCTGCTTTTTACGGTATCGGCTGTTTACATCTGGTATCGGCGGAAATATTCCGCACGCGGTTATTCCTAATAAAGCGTAGCGACTTAGGGAGGCGTGGTGATCGGTATATATTTACTGGCGCCTCTCGCGGAGATTGCTGGATGTTTTGCCGTATGGCGAGTTTAACATCCGCCCATACGATTAGCATACGACCCGGTAGGTAGCCGACCTATGGCGCAAATGCAGGTGATCTGATAGACCGACTCGCAGGACAGACCAACATCAGGACCGACACCCGTGCTCAATCTCGAACTTTTCGCTGCGTTCGCGGCGGCGACGGCGGCGCTGATACTGTTACCGGGGCCGATCGTGACGCTGGTCATCGCCAATTCTCTCACCCACGGCGCGCGCACCGGGCTGGCAACGGTGGTGGGGGCGAGTGCAGGAACCGCGGTGCTGTTCGCTGTCGGAGCGATCGGGTTGACCGCCATGATGGCGTTCCTATCCGATATCTTCGTCTGGGTGCGTTGGGCCGGGGTGGCCTACCTGGCTTATCTGGGGCTCAGGCACTGGCGATTGGTGTTCAGAGCGGTACGGGTGGAGGAAATCGCCACCGCGCCCGCCGCCAAGGGCGTCTTCTGGCAGGGCGCCCTCATCGGTTTGACCAATCCCAAGACGGTACTTTTCTACGTCGCCTTCTTTCCCCAGTTTCTCGACCCCGGCCTGCCGGTTGGACCGCAATTGGCGATCATGAGTGTGGCTTTCCTCATCATCGGCCTGCTCTTTGACGGCAGCTACGCGCTGCTCGCCGGGCGCATCCGGCCATGGCTGGTCGGCGTCAAGCGCACCCGCATCCGCAACGGCATCACCGGGACGCTGCTGATCGGCACAAGCATCGGTCTCGCCCTGACCCGCCGCTAGGAATGAGCGGTTCGTGCGTCGCCGCTATTCCGCCGCGTCCGCCTCTTGGATGATGATCGTCGGCTCGCAGCGGACCGGGAAATTCACCGAATTGGCGATGAAGCATTCGTTATGGGCCGGCTCGTGCAGAGATTCCGCGATGGCCGGATCGCTGGCGCCGGTGATGGTAACGGTTGGCCGCAGCACGACTTCCCTGAAGCGGCCGTTGTGGGGTTCCTCGATCATAATCCCCTCGGCCGTATCGGTGTAGGAGGTCACGACGACGCCCTTCGTTGCGCACAAATGCAAGTACCACAGCATGTGGCAAGCTGAGATTGCGGCGACCAGCATTTCCTCTGGGTTGTGGCGGGTGGGATCACCCATGAATGCAGGGTCCGAGGAGCACGGGATCGGCGGCTTGCCGTCGATTTCGATCTGGTGCTCGCGCGAATAGCTTTTGTAGTCGCGGGTTGGGCCGTGCGCGCCGCCGCTCCAGAGCGTGCTGATATTGTAGCGGTGTTCCTTGGCTTGGGTCATTGGCAATTGGGATCCTTTGCTAGAATGCCTGAACGATCCAGTAAATCGGCCACAGCGCGGCCCACACGGTGGCCTTCAGGGTGATCAATGCGACTTCAGGCGCGCATTCCACGAAACCCTTGCAATCCGACCAGTGACGGTAGAGGTACCAGACGAAGGTTGGAATACCGCCGGCGAACCACGCCGCGCCCGACCAGATGCACCCGTCGGGCATGCGCCGATGCCCGGCGCCGCCGTGGATCGGCCGCCGAAAGCGGTAGCGTGGCTGCTTGCCGTTCTGCTTACGCCCTGCCATTAGCCGCACCCGAGGCAACGCATCATTTAGCTCTATTTCCTAACAGGGAACAACCATTCGGCGCTCCAGGGCAACAAGAAAATCAGCGAGCGCCTACACCCACAATATCTGCGTATTCCCTTAATCGCCGGGCATTCGCTCTCGAAATTATCGAATGGCGCGTGTGTCCAGAGGCGATTGAGACAAGCGCACCGCATTAAGGCTCTATTCGTTCTGCAGACAGAAACACCCTTTCGTGACTGGCGCGGCGGCGCGGGCTCGGGCAGGATGCGAGCCAGACGAGGTTTGGTTACCGACAATATGAGGAGAGCAGGATGAAGATATTCGTTGTCGCCACGCGGACCGGCAAACCCGAAGACGTCGCGCCGCATCTGGCGGCAGAAGCAAAGAAGGCGCTGCAGTTCGTGGCCGAGGATTTTTTCCGCGAGATCTATAGCCGCGCCGACGGTAACGGCGCCATCTTGGTGATCGAGGCGGACAGCGTCGAAGCGGCCAAGCAACAAACCAACGAGCTTCCACTGGTCGTCGCCGGCTTGCTCGACCTCGAATTCTATCCGGTCGGCCCATATCGCGGCATCGTTGCACTGGCGGAAGGTTAACGCCCCCCCGTATTTTCCCGCGATGGACTGACTCTAAAGCTGGCGGCTGGGGGGGCCGGCGCGTTAAGTTTGCGCCCATGCCGCAGGTTGCTCTCTATCTCATGGTCATCGCGCTAGTCGCTGTCGTGCTGGTGCTTCTGGCCGGTGTTTTCACCATGGCCAGAGGCGGTGATTTCAACAAAAAATACGGTAACCGGCTGAT
>JAPULJ010000520.1 GCA_027295145.1 Alphaproteobacteria bacterium
AGCCCGTCGAGGTCCTTGCCGAAAGTCTTCTTGATGATGTGGCGGCGGATCTTCATCGACGGGGTCATCATGCCGTTCTCAACGCTGAAGGGATTGCCGACGACGATGAAGCGGCGCACCCGCTCGGCGACGGCGAGATCCTTGTTGACCCGGCCGACAGCCTCGGCGACCTGTTCGTGGAAGTCCGAATCCTTAGCGATGGCAGCGAAATCGTTTCGCTTGCCGGTCTTCTTCGCCCAGTCGCCGACGAAGTCGATTTCGGGCACCAGCAAAGCGACAAGGTGTGGGCGTTTATCGCCATAGACCATCGCCTGGCCGATCTCGGGCTGCAGCGTCAGGAACCCCTCGACCCGCTGGGGCGCGATATTGTCGCCGCCGGAATTGACGATGATGTCCTTCTTGCGGTCGGTGATCTGGATATGGTTGTCGTTGTCGATCAGGCCGATATCCCCGGTATGGAGCCAATCGTCCTTGATCACCTCCTTGGTCGCAGCGCTATCGCCCCAATAGCCCTGCATCACCATCTCGCCGCTGACGCAGATCTCGCCATCCTCGGCGATCTTAACCTCGACACCTTTCACCGGCGGGCCGACTGTATGGATCTTTATGCCTTCCGGCTTGTTGCCGCTGATCAGGGGCGCGGCTTCGGTCTGCCCGTAGCCTTGCAAAAGCTTCACGCCGAGGGCGGTGAAGTAGAGCCCGATATCGTAGTTGAGCGGCGCTCCGCCGGAGACGAAAAATTTGAGCCGTCCGCCGAAGCGCTTGGCTACCTTGGCGCGAACCAAACGGTCGAGCAGCTTGTCGAGGATGCGCTCGCCAAGGCTTAAGCTTTCGGGGTCTTCATAACGTTTGGCGCCCAGCTCTAGGGCGCGCAGGAAGAGCTTCTTCTTCAGTCCCTTCTGATCGGCGATGCCGCGCTGAATGCGGGCGTGGATTGCTTCGTAGAGCCGTGGTACCGCGGTCATGATCGTCGGGCGCACTTCGGCCATATTGCCGACCAGCTTATCCACGCTCTCGGCGTAGTAGATCTGGGCGCCGATCGATATGGCGACGAACTGCCCGGCCATGTGCTCGTAGGAATGGGATAGCGGCAGGAAGGAAAGGAACACCTCCTCTGCGTACTCGATATCGTCCCGGAGCAAGTCGTAGGCGCCCATGCAGTTGGCGATGATGGCGCCGTTGGACAGCATAACGCCTTTGGGCGCGCCGCCGGTACCGGAGGTATGAATTATGACCGCGGTATCGGTGCGCTTGACCTTGGCCGCCATCTCGCGCACGTCGTCGGGCAAGGTGCCGCCGGTTTTCAGCACGTCGTCCCATTTGTGCAGCGTGACCTTGGCCAACGACTGAGTGACATGGGGCTCTTCGATGGCGACAACAATCTTGCAGGTCTCGGAGCGAAGCGCCGCGGGCAACAGGTTCTTGGCCAGCTGGGCGCTGGAGACGATCACCGCCTTGGCGCCGCTGTTGTTGAGGATATGGATGTGGTCGTCGACCGTGTTGGTGGTATAGGCCGGGACCGCGATGGCGCCGGCAGCCATGATTGCGAGCTCGGAGATCGGCCACTCGGGACGGTTCTCGGCGACCAGCACCACCCTGTCGCCCTGCTCAATGCCGAGTGAGCGCAGACCCCGCGACAAGAGGCTGATCTGCTTCGCGGTCTCGGCCCAACTCAGCGAGCGATACTTGCCCGCGATCTTGGTCCACAGGAACGGCTTGTCACCGAAGCGGTCGGCCCCGTCGTAGAAGACCGCGCACAGGTTCTGCCACTGCTCATATGTTTCAACCCCGAACATCGGGCACCTCCGCGGCTTGCATACTTCAATGTTTAATTATCCCGCCCCACTTCGGGCGGCGCGGGGCTAGATTAAGCGCACCCCCGACAAACAGGACGCCCATAATGACACAAGCCCCCCGAAGCAAAAAGCGCAACGCTGGCAGCCCGTTGCCGCAATGGGACCTGGGCGATCTCTACCCGGCGCCGAACGCGGCCGAACTCGAAGGCGATCTCAAGGCGGCCGACAGCGACGCCAAACGCTTCAGCAAAAAGTACAAAGGCAAGCTGACAGCGCTAACCGGCGCCCGGCTCGGGGCCGCCGTCGCCGACTACGAGCGCCAGCAAGAGCGGCTTGCCCGGATCATGAGCTATGCCCAGCTCCGCCATGCCGGCGATATGAGCGACCCGGAGATCGGCCGCTTTCAACAGAGCATGCGCGAGCGGGTGACGGCGATCGATTCGAACCTTTTGTTCTTCACGCTCGAAATCAACCGCCTCGACGACAAAGCGCTACGGGTCAAGCTGAAGGATCCGGCGCTGGCCCATTACGGTCCCTGGCTGCGTGATCTGCGGGCCACCCGCCCGCACCAACTTTCCAACGAGCTCGAACGCCTGCTGCACGATAAGGAAGTCGCCGGGCAGGCGGCGTGGATACGCCTGTTCGACGAGACCATCGCGGGCCTACGCTTCGCCATCGGGAACGAGGCGCTGACCAGCGCCGAAGTGCTCAACCGGATGACCGACCCAGATGGCGCGGTGCGGCGGACTGCGGGCAAGGCGATCGGTCAGGTGTTCGGCGATAATCTCCGCCTTTTTGCCCACATCACCAACACGCTGGCTTCAGAGAAATCGATCGAGGACCGCTGGCGAGGCTACGCGCGGCCGGTCTCGTCCCGCAATCTTGCAAACCAAGTCGAGGATGAGGTCGTCGATGCGTTGGTTTCGGCGGTTACCTATTCCTATCCCGACTTATCGCACCGCTACTATGCGCTGAAGGCGCGTTGGATGGGGGCCGAGCACCTTGAGTATTGGGACCGCAATGCGCCGCTGCCGGAGGCCATAGATAGGCGCTTCGGCTGGGAAGATGCGCGCGACGCGGTGCTAGACGCCTATGCCGGCTTCGCGCCGCAGATGGCGGAGATCGGCGGGCGCTTCTTCGAAAACGATTGGATCGACGCGGAAGTCCGGCCCGGCAAGGCGCCGGGCGCCTTCTCGGCCTCCACGGTGCCCTCGGCACACCCCTACATTCTGATGAACTTTCAGGGCAAGTCGCGCGACGTAATGACGCTTGCTCACGAGCTCGGCCACGGCGTCCATCAGATTCTGGCGGCCGATCAGGGGCTGCTGATGGCCAACACGCCACTGACCTTGGCCGAGACCGCTTCGGTGTTCGGCGAAATGCTGACCTTCCGGGCATTGCTCGACATCGAAAAAGACGCCGGCGCCCGCAAGGCGCTGCTCGCCGGCAAGGTCGAGGACATGCTCAACACCGTCGTCCGCCAGATCGCCTTCTACGAGTTCGAGCGCCGCATCCACGATGAACGCCGGGAGGGGGAAATCCTGCCCGAACGGATCGGTGATATTTGGCTGGAGGTCCAGCGCGAGAGCCTCGGTCCGGCTTTCGAATTCGACGAAGAGT